>NZ_CAXUCH010000019.1:34662-34917 GCF_964249325.1 uncultured Mycobacterium sp.
CCGGCCGCGCCGGCCGCGTTCTCCACCAAGCGGCCGGACCCAGCGCCGGCCAGGCCGCAACACACCAGCACCCCTGAGCACGATTCCGAACCCGCGCCAGCGCGCAGCGACGGCCGCCATGCCGACGCGTACGCCAGCGAGCTGCCCGACCTGTCGAGTCCGGCTCTCCGACCGGCGCAGCGCCAACCAGCCGCGGATCATCCCCCAGACACCGCGAACCCGCCGCGGCCGAGCCGGCCGGCCGCAGCAGAGCCG
>NZ_CAXUCH010000020.1:0-14769 GCF_964249325.1 uncultured Mycobacterium sp.
GGTGAATTGGCAGACGTCGGTGTAGCCGTCGCGGAACAGCTCCCGGCAGCCGGTCAGGTACTTCATGTAGCGCTGGTAGATCTGTTCACCTTGCAGGGCGACGGCTTTTTCTTGGTGGGCTTCCAATTGCTTTGCCCAGGTGTCCAAGGTCCGCACGTAGTTCGACCCGATCCGGTGGTGACGGGTGATGGTGAAGCCGGCCGCGGTGGCGTAATCGTCGACGATCGAGATCATCGGCAACCGGCCGCCGGGGAAGATCTCGGTCAAGATGAAGTTGATGAACCGCATCAGCGACATCGTCACCGGTAGGTTGCGCTGCTTGGCCTCTTCTTCGCTGGGCACCACGATCGTGTGCAGCAGCATGACGCCGTCGTCAGGCAGCACGTTGTAGCACATCTTGAAGAAATCGGTGTAGCGGTCGAAGCGGCCAAGGCCGTCGGCGAAGTGCTCGAACGCACCCAACGAAACGATGCGGTCCACCGGTTCGTCGAACTGCTCCCAACCCTGCAGCCGCACCTCTTTGCGCCGCGGACTGTCCATTTCGGCGAACTTCTGCTTGTTGTGCGCCAGCTGGTTCTCCGAGAGCGTCAACCCGATCACATTGACGTCGTACTTTTCGATCGCCCGGCGCATGGTCGACCCCCAGCCACAACCGATGTCGAGCAGCGTCATCCCGGGCTGCAGACCCAGCTTGCCCAGCGCCAGGTCGATCTTGGCGCGCTGCGCTTCCTCCAGCGTCATGTCGTCGCGCTCGAAATACGCGCAGCTATACGTCATCGACGGGTCAAGCCACAGCCGGAAGAATTCGTTCGACCGGTCATAGTGCGACCGGATGTGCTCCACATTCGGCTTCAGCTCGGTGTTGCCCACCTGTTTCGCGGCATGCGTCATAGCCGCCGACCTTAATACGTCGCATCGGAATGCTGCAATCGCCTGGCGCCGAATGGTCCCGCTTATCCATCAGAGCGCCAACCCAACACAGCGGCTCATATCAGTGAAGGCGGCGTCGGCGTCGTAATAGGTGCTCTTTCTCGCGTCAGCACGTTGTACCCGGTTTAGCCTTGCTCAGTCTGGCTTTGGGTCCTGGGTTGTACGGATGGCCGTCCGGGCAAGGAACGAAGCAGGTCGACGTAGCCCAAATCACGGCCGGGCTCATACCCGGTCGGCGAGCGCGGTGGCGAGATCGTCAGCGACGGAACATGGCTCACCGGCGCAAGCCTGAGCAGGTGGTACTGACGACTTGGACGAACCGCGGTGTTGGGCATGAGCATGACGCCTAGGCCTAGGTCACCGATCTCAAGACACTGATCGTCATCACCATCTGCGCCTTTGGTCAAACGGCCGCGGGCTCATGGACTTTGGGCTGTCACCAGAGATTCGCCAACTGTTTACCCCGTGCTCGCCGAGGCTTCTTTCTCCGGTCGGCAGCGGAGTTCGGTGTTGGCCAGCGCGGAGATCGATCTATCCATGCGTGCTGCACGTCGGCAGACCACAATCGCTGCTTGGGACACTCGCTAAGGGCGTGGATCCCGAGAACCGCAGAGCGTTTCCACCCGGCGGCAACCGCGCCCGGTCGACAGCGTTACGCACATGCTGAGCGATCTCAACGAGACAGCAGCCAGCCGTGCCCCGATAATGGAGAGCAGTTGCCCTACACCGGACGAAGCCGTATGACAAGCGAGAGCGACCTGGCGTGGCTGCTGGCCGACGAAATCGTGGACCAAGTCCCAGCCGACGACAGGACTGCCGTGTATATCGAGTTAGGCATCGGGGATGATTGCCAGGCAATTACCCGGCTCCTGCAACTCGCTGTGCGCGAAGAGCTTTCACTTCCGGCCGGCCTGGTATCTGAGGTGGCGAGCTGGGCGGACATATATGCCGGCAACGTCGATGAGCCATCGATCCGCGACCTACTAAGTCGGGTGCAACGCCGATAATCCCGGACGCAGCCAGACCGTCCTGGCGGACTTCTACAGCCGACGGCTACGTGGCAGCGGTGTCGTCGGACGGGCGGCAAGTGTGTCGCAGCTGCTGATCGGTGCAGGCGCCTGCACGCGGGAGTATCTCAGCGCGATCGACCAGACCCGCCCATCGCTCACCGAGGCCATGCTCACCGAATTCTTCGACGACATCGAGCAACACACTCGGCTCTGACGCGACAGCAGATCACCACGGAGGCGGCGCGGCGCCTCAGCCGAAACCCCAGGTCGACTGGCCCAACCTCGGCTTCTGGCGATCTTAGGGTGGATGAGGCCGAAAATGTGCTGCCAGAATAGGTTCCGCATCGGTGCCCTCGGTGAGAGCCAGACACGGGGCACTGAATTCGCACCTCTGACAGTGGCGGTCGAACGTCGGATAGATCGCCGGCTCGTTGCACATGTCGATTGCCTCGGCGGCGATCAGCGTGCCGACCGCGCCGATCTCGGCGCGGCTTCGGCGAATGCGGGTTCGTCGCAGCGGCCCCGCGGCGAACTGCTGGACGCGGCTCGATGCGTCGGGTCGCGATGTGCGCGCAGACAACCGCCTGTGTTGCGGGATTGACCGGCCACCACCGCTGCCCTCGCTTTGGCGGACCCGATATGCCGCGCCGCGATTCGGCGAAGGCAGGTCGAGCGGACCGCTGAGACGTACCTCGTTGTGGATGGTCCCCGAGATCTCCATACCTAAGTACTCCTGCTCCCAGGCCCAACATTGCGCGACGGCCTCTTCATCGCGGATCAACATCTCCGCGTCCTGCCATTCGTCGACGATCCGATGGCAAACCACCCAGTATTCGTCTGCAGCATCGACGGCGAGCAGCTCGATCCGGCAGGCGTAGATCACCGCCGATCGGTCCGTGGTTTGCAACCCCCGTTCGGGCTCGCGCGGATCCGGTAGCAGCCCCTGGACGTCGTGTTCAACCTTCACCGGGGCGAAGTCGTCGATCGTGCTCGCCCACGCGTCGTAGGTGTCGAGCAGCGCCGTCGCGGCCTGGAGCCTGTGCGCCGCCTTTGCGTCGTCCAGAGAACGTTTGGCGGCTTTATGTACCAGTGATTGCTTCAATTCGTGTGGCCAGTCCCAGGTGCCCGGGTAGTAGTAGACGGCCAGCGCATCTTTGAGGGCGGACGGCAAGGCCGAACCGGTGACTTGCACGGGCTCGAGACCACGGCGGTGCGGTGAGGCGAAATCCCATTGCCGGCGACACCGTTTGAATCTGGCGCGGTCGTCTGGACTGATCCGGTACTCCACGGTGCGGCCCGTCGGTCAGTGAAAGTGGGGCCAGGGTTCGTCGACCGGCCAGCGACACCGATCCGTGTGAGAAGCCATCGACTCGAGCTCGGCGAGGAGGTCGTCGAAGAATGCCTCCAGCTGTTCTCGATCGTCCACCGGCCATGCCGCGGAGAACGACATCCACGCGTCGGGCTCGGGCTTCGCCGATGGCCGTAAATCAGTGGTCTCATTGTCGAAGGGCACGATGCGCCAGTCGTATTCGTCGGCGCGTCGCTCGAGATAAACGACGTCATCGCGACCGGGGCGTGCCGCCTCGATCGAGGCGAACAGCTCGTCACGCTTCATAGTGCGCCCCGCCGGTTCAGGATAGCTCTGCGGCGTCGCCGCACAAAACTTTCCGCTGCGTATGGAAAGTTCGGGTTCGGTTTGGGCCGGTTGGCCGGGGGTACTCGCCACTGGTGATCCGCAGTGCAGCGTGTACGCGGTGGATCATTAGGAGGAATCATGGAAGACACCACACATGGCGACCACGTGTCGGAGGAGCCGCAGTCTGAACGCGGCGAAACTGGATCGCGCGACACCGGTTCGGAGCCGAGTGGTGGACCTACCGACCGGCCGGAGGGGGCGGTCCCACAAGAATCGGTCCCCTCGCACGGTGGCAGTGAGGAAGCCCAGTTAGGCGGCACCGGGACCCTGCCTCCCCAGGCAAGCGAACCAGCCGTGCCGCCCTATGAGGGACGCCAGACGAGCGCTAAGCCAACCGGTGAGGAGGGTGCCGAAGGGGGTGTCAAACCCGTTGAGTCGTCGTCATACAAGGCCCCCGCGCCGGGGAGTACCGAAGGCGGTGCGACGGCATCACCCGGCGATCACCAACCCGCGGCGGAGCAACCCGAGACCGACCTAGACGACGACCGGGTCGGCCCGGCGCACATCACAGGCACCACTCGCGGCGAGGACCAGCTCTAAGCGGCACCCTCGCTCGACCGGGGCCGCCGACACCGGAACCTTCCGGCAGCACGGCGTTCCGGCGCTGAGACTCGTCTCGCTTGGACCAGACGACGGTGCAATTCGCCAGCCCGAGCGTTGTTGCCAGATCGCGATTATGTTAGTCACGCGTCGAGCTCCGATATCGGCGCGAATATTGCCCATATCCGCGAAGGCAATACGAGGCGACGGTTTTCGGGTCAGTACGTTAATTGCCCAGATGCAAATCGCTTGCATCACAACTAGATGCAAGTGATTGGCAGGACGGTGGCGGCGGGCTTGCCTGCGCCCGAAAGATGACCGCTGCGATCGAGCGCTCAGACTACCCTGCGGCTTACCAGAATTGGCGGAAAACGAGAAGCCTCCGAAACGTGGCCCGATTTGCTGGCAGACCGTTGACAACGCAAGTTTGTGCGAGTAGACCCGGAAATTAGCGCCGCGTAAGCGGGCCGACGGTCGACTCCGGCGGTGTTAGGGACCCCAGCCCGGCCCCGGAAAGCTGCGGTATGCCAACGGAAGCAGCAGTCAAAGCAGAAGAAACCCTGATCCATGTGCTGTGGATCAACGCGGGGCTCAGTTGCGACGGTGATTCGGTGGCGTTGACTGCCGCCACCCAGCCCAGCGTCGAAGAGATCGCACTCGGTGCGCTTCCCGGGTTGCCGAAGATCGCCGTGCACTGGCCGCTAATCGACTTCGAATGTGGGCCAAACGGTGGGGCGGACGACTTCCTCGAGTGGTTCTTCAAGGCCGACCGTGGTGAGCTCGAACCGTTCGTCTTGGTCGTCGAGGGCTCGATTCCTAACGAGCAGATCAAGGACGAAGGGTATTGGTGCGGGTTCGGAAACAACCCGGCCACCGGGCAGCCGATGACCACCAGTGAGTGGCTGGATCGACTCACGCCCAAGGCGACCGCGGTGGTCGCGGTCGGGACCTGCGCCACCTACGGCGGCATCCACGCGATGGCCGGTAACCCGACCGGCGCCATGGGTGTGCCTGACTATCTGGGCTGGGACTGGAAGAGCAAGGCGGGAATCCCGATCGTCTGCGTTCCAGGTTGCCCCATCCACCCGGACAACCTCGCGGAAACGCTGACCTACCTGCTCTACATGGCCACCGGGCAGGCACCCATGATTCCGCTCGACGACGCGCTTCGCCCGAAGTGGCTCTTCGGCGCCACCGTACACGAAGGCTGTGACCGCGCCGGCTATTACGAGCAGGGCGATTTCGCCACCGAGTACGGATCGCAAAAATGCATTGTGAAGCTTGGTTGTTGGGGCCCGGTCGTCAAATGCAACGTGCCCAAGCGCGGTTGGATCAACGGTATCGGCGGTTGCCCCAACGTCGGTGGGATCTGCATTGGATGCACCATGCCGGGGTTCCCGGACAAGTTCATGCCGTTCATGGATGAGCCGCCGGGAGGCAAGGTCTCGACCACCGCATCGGGGTTGTACGGCTCGGTGATCCGCAATCTGCGCGGCATTACCGGCCGCACTGTCGACAAAGAGCCGCGCTGGCGGCGCAAGGGCACAGAACTGACCACGGGCGCCCGCCGCACCTGGTAGGCCGGGCGCACAGACTCACCTCAAGAGAGAGAAGTTCGATGACAACGATCATTCCCGAGCCGTCCCAGGCCAAGCGCGAACCCGGCCAGCTGGTCGAGATGGCGTGGGACCCGATCACCCGGATCGTGGGCAGCCTCGGCATCTACACCAAGATCGACTTCGACAACAAAGAAGTGGTGGAATGCCACTCCACATCGTCGATCTTCCGCGGCTACTCGTTGTTCATGAAGGGCAAGGATCCCCGCGACGCGCACTTCATCACGAGCCGCATCTGCGGGATCTGCGGTGACAACCACGCCACCTGTTCGTGCTACACGCAGAACATGGCCTACGGCGTGCAGCCGCCGCATCTTGCCGAGTGGATCGTCAACCTCGGCGAAGCTGCGGAATACATGTTCGACCACAACATCTTCCAAGAGAACCTGGTCGGAGTGGACTTCTGCGAGAAGATGGTCGCCGAGACCAATCCCAGTGTGCTGGCGACAGCCGAGAACACCCCGGCGCCGCACGCCGACATGCACGGGTACAAAACGATCGCCGATATCATGCGCTCGCTCAACCCGTTTTCCGGCGAGTTCTACCGCGAGGCATTGCAAACCAGCCGGTACACCCGGGAAATGTTTTGCCTCATGGAGGGCAGGCACGTCCATCCGTCCACGCTGTACCCCGGTGGTGTCGGCACCACCGCCACCGTTCAGTTGATGACCGACTACATGACTCGACTGATGCGCTACGTCGAGTTCATGAAGAAGGTTGTGCCCATGCACGACGACCTGTTCGACTTCTTCTACGAGGCGATACCCGGCTACGAGAAGGTCGGCCTGCGCCGCACGCTGCTGGGCTGCTGGGGCTCTTTCCAGGACCCCGAGTACTGCAACTTTTCCTACAAGGACATCGAGTCCTGGGGCCGCAAGATGTTCGTCACACCCGGTGTGGTCGTCGACGGCAAGCTGGTCACCACGTCGCTGGTCGATATCAACCTGGGCATCCGGATCCTTTTGGGCAGTTCGTATTACGACGACTGGACCGACCAGGAGATGTTCGTCAAGACCGATCCACTCGGAAATCCGGTCGACCGCCGGCACCCGTGGAACCAGCACACCAACCCGCATCCGCAGAAGCGGGACATGGACGGCGGCAAGTACAGCTGGGTGATGTCGCCGCGCTGGTTCGACGGCAAGGATCACCTGGCGCTGGACACCGGCGGGGGGCCACTGGCCCGGCTGTGGGCGACCGCGCTGGCCGGACTGGTGGATATCGGCTATGTCAAGTCCACCGGTCACAGCGTGCAGATCAACCTGCCCAAGACCGCGCTGAAGGGCCCGGTCGAACTGGAATGGAAGATTCCGCAGCACGGGTCCAACACGATCGAGCGCGACCGGGCGCGCACCTACTTCCAGGCTTACGCGGCGGCCTGCGCGTTGCACTTCGCCGAGAAGGCGCTCGCCGAGATCCGGGCCGGGCGCACCAAGACCTGGGAGAAGTTCACGGTGCCCGACGAAGCCATCGGCTGCGGCTTCACGGAGGCGGTCCGCGGAGTTCTGTCGCACCACATGGTGATTCGCGACGGCAAGATCGCCAACTATCACCCGTATCCGCCGACGCCGTGGAACGCCAATCCGCGGGATGTCTACGGCACGCCGGGACCCTACGAGGACGCGGTGCAGGGCCAGCCGATCTTCGAGGAGAACGACCGGGAGCATTTCAAGGGCATCGACATCATGCGCACCGTGCGCAGCTTCGACCCGTGCCTGCCCTGTGGCGTGCACATGTACCTGGGCAAGGGCAAGACACTGGAGCGGCTGCACTCGCCGACGCAAACGGCTACCGGGGAGTGATGCATGGAAGATCGCCCCGAGGAGCTCGAGGGGGAAGCGCGATGGCGCACGGCGGGCGATCGTATCCAGACACTGCTGGACGCCACCGCGGCGGGCGGGGCCGCCGCGCGTGAGCGCGCCGAGCAGCTGGTCCGCGAGGTAGTCGAGCTCTACGGCGCCGGTTTGACGCGGATCGTGGACATGCTCGACGATCCGCCGCTTGTCGATCGATTGGCGACCGACGACCTGGTGGCCAGCCTGCTGCTGGTGCACGGTTTGCACCCGCACGACGTCGAGCGCCGGGTCTGCGATGCATTGGACCGGGTGCGGCCGTATCTGGGTTCGCACGGCGGCGACGTGCATCTGCTCGACGTCGTCGGCGACACCGTTCGATTGCAATTCTCCGGAAGCTGTAAGAGCTGCCCATCGTCGGCGGTGACGCTGGAATTGGCCGTCGAGGACGCGGTGCGTGCTGCTGCGCCGGAGATTGCGTCGATCGAAGTCGTTGCGGGCGAATCCGATTCGGTGGCAGGTGTTATTCCCGCGGAATCGTTGCTGGCGAAGGTCCACGCGGACGGGGCAGCGCCGACGGCGTGGCACCAGGTGCCCGACTTAGCCGAACTGGCGCCGGGTGAAGTCGGTGGGTTCGCCCTCGGCGACGTCACCGTGCTGGCGTGCCGGGTGGGGGATCAGCTATACGCCTACCGCGACCACTGCCCGGTGTGCGCCGGATCGCTGGCCGGCGCGGCGCTGCACCGTTCGGCCGGCACCGGTGAGCCGGTGCTGCGCTGTCCGCGATGCCGCAGCCATTTCGACGTCGTGCATGCGGGCGCCGGGCTGGACGATCCAGCCACACACCTGGATCCGATCCCGCTGCTGGTCCGCGACGGAGTGCTGTCACTGGCGGTGCCTGTCGAAGCGATGGGTGCACCGGCATGACGCGCCGGCGACGATGCAGAGCGCGGGGGTCCCCAGCCTGCGAGGGGACGATGAGGAGGAGCGGCGCAATATGACCAGCCCCTACGACGTCCTGTCCCGCATCACCAGCAGCCGGCGCACACCCGAGCCCGTGGGCCAGCGATGCGAAATGTGCTCTGAATCCATCGCCGACACGCACCAGCACGTCGTGAATTTGGCTGGCCGCCAGCTGATGTGCGTGTGCCGCGGATGTTATCTGTTGTTCACCGACCAGGAAGCAGAGCTGAAATACCGCGCAGTGCCAGATCGCTACCTGGCCTTCCCGGACTTCAAGTTGGACCGCCGCGCCTGGGAGGCACTGCAGATCCCGGTCGGAGTGGCGTTCTTCTTCCGCAACTCGACGCTGGATCGCACTGTCGCCTTTTATCCCGGACCGGCAGGCGCAACCGAATCCGAACTCGACCTCGACGCTTGGACCGCCATCAGTGCCGCCGAACCCCGCGTCGGCCTGCTTGCCGACGACGTCGAAGCGCTGCTGGTGCGCGTGCCCGAGATCGGTGAACCGATGTGCTATCTGGTGCCGATCGATGCCTGCTACGAGTTCGTCGGCAACCTGCGGCAAGTGTGGCGCGGCTTCGACGGCGGACAGGAAGCCCGCGAGTTCATCGACGACTTCTTCGCCACCCTCGTCGCGCGCAGTGTGGAGCGACGACCTTGACCGACGTCGCATTCGAAGTCATCGACGTGGCCCCGGAAACCTACGCCGTCACACCCACGCTCACCGCGCGGGTCGGCATTACGGCACCCGACGACGAACCGGTGCATGCCGTCGCCTTACGTTGTCAGGTCCGCATCGAACCATTGCGACGCAGCTATTCCGACAGCGAGGCCGGCGGGCTCACCGATTTGTTCGGGCCACGGGAACGCTGGGCAACCACACAGCGCACCTTCCTGTGGCAGCACTGCGCGGCGATGGTGCCGGGATTCACTGGGGCCACGGAGGTGGCGCTTGGGCTGCCGTGCACCTACGACTTCGAGATTGCGTCGGCCAAATACTTTCACGCATTGGGTGACGGTGCGGTCCCACTGCAGTTCCTTTTCAGCGGAACAGTATTCATGGCGGGAGAGCACGGCTTTTCGGTGCGGCACGTGCCGTGGGATTGCGAGGACCGCTATGACATGCCGGTTGCGGTGTGGCGGGATCTGATCCGCCAGCACTACCCGAACAGCGGATGGGTGCGGTTGTCTCACGACACGGTGTCGGCCCTGGCCGCCTATAAGTCGGCGCAAGGTTTCCTGGATCTCGACGACGCGGTGTCAGCGTTGCTGGCCGGGGCTCGCGAGGAGGTTCCATGACCGCGAACTGGGACCGCGCCCGCAGCGTCGCCGACGCCGTGCTTTATGAAGGCTATTTGCTCTATCCCTACCGCGCGACATCCGGCAAGAACCAATCCCGTTGGCAATTCGGAGTTCTGGGTCCTCGCGGTGCGGCTGCCGCGGGGATCGGCGAAGACGACGCCATGTCGGCGCAATTTCTGGTCGAGAATGCGGATGCGATCAAACTGGTGCTGCGCTTTCTGCAACTGCAGCATCGCGGCGCTGAGCGCGACATGGGTGGGGGGCGTTACCAACCCGTCGACGAGCTGACGACGGCGGCGGGGTCGTGGCTTTCCTGGGACGAGGCGGTGGAATGTGAGTTGAGTTTTGGTCCTTTCGAGTTGGCCGAGCCGCCAGGGTTGTGGACGCTGCCGGTGACCGTGGCGGCGGGAACCGACATCGAAGCGATCGGCGGCGGCCGGCTGGTGCGCACCAGGCAGGAAATCCGTGCGTCGCTCACCGTCGGTAGCGAATATGAGGATGGCCTGGACCGTGTCAGCGTCACCGTGCAGAACACCGGCGCACCGGCGGCAGACAAAGACGAGGCGATCGCCAGATCTCTGATCGGCACCCATGTCATTGCTGAGGCTGTTGGCGGCGAGTTTGTTTCGCTGCTGGAGCCGCCCGAACGTGCAGCCGCCGCGGTGGCGCGCTGTGAACAGCACCGGTGCTTCCCGGTGCTGGCGGGCCCGCCCGGTGAAAACCATCTTCTGCTGATCTCGCCCATCATTCTCTACGACCATCCCGAAGTCTCCGAGCAGAGCCAAACCGCGCTCTATGACGCCACCGAGATCGACGAGATCCTCACCTTGCGGGTGATGACCATGACCGAGGAGGAGAAAGCGCAGGCGCGCGCCACCGATCCGCTGGCTGCCCAGATCATCGACCGCTGCGATGCGATGTCGCCGGAGGAGATGCAGCGCCTGCACGGTGTGCTGCGCGGTCCGAACCCTGCTACCACCGAGACGCGGCTCATCCCAGAGATACCCGAGGGCGTCGAGTGGTGGGATCCCTTGGCGGACAATGCTGTACGCCCGGAAATTGACGCCGTTTTGGTTAACGGCGTGCGGGTGGCGCGGGGCAGCAGGGTACGTCTGCATCCGGGGCGTCGCGCCGACGCACAAGACCTCTTCTTCGCCGGCAGGATCGCTCGCGTGACCTCGGTGCACGAGGATGTCGACGGCAACCAGCACGTCGGCGTCGTCGTCGAGGAGGATCCTGCGGCGGATTTGCATGACTGGTATGGCCGGTATCTGTACTTCTCGCCCGATGAAGTCGAACCGCTGGATTCGCAACACATTGAAGAAAGGAACACGACATGGAGATAGTCGGTTGGGTCGCCATTGCGATCGTGGCGCTTGTTGTTTTGGCGGGGCTGGTGATGGGACTCATCTCTCTTCCGGACGCGCGTCGCTACCTCAAGATTCGGCACATGTAGGGGCCATCGGCCTCGCCTCGTGTATCGCTGGCGCGTCTAGGATGAATTCAACGGGAGCGTTAGTCCGTGACGAACAGAACGGTGTGATCCCGACGTGTGTTAATGGGTGGATGAACGGGAGCGGCAGGGAGTTCCAGCTGCCCGGTTCCCCGGTGCGACAAGCCGCTTGGCGGTCAACATGACCGGCACGTTGCTGCGCTCGGAAACCGTTCGGCAGCGGTTCACTGTGACCGGTGTGGTCCAAGGCGTCGGATTTCGTCCCTTCGTCCACCGGATCGCCACCGAGTTGCGCCTCGCCGGGTTCGTCGGAAACGACTCGGGCGCAGTCTTCGTCGAGGCCGAGGGACCGCGCCCCAGCTTGGCCGAATTCAGTCGCCGCTTGTGTGCCGACGCACCGCCGCTGGCAAACATCGACAACGTCGAAGTGGTCGACATCGAAGCCGGGGACGACAGTGGTTTCCGCATCGTCGAGAGCCACATGGTCCCCGGGACCACGACGCCGATTCCACCCGATATCGCGGTGTGCGACGACTGTGTCGCCGAACTGTTCGACCCCGCCGACCGCCGCTACCGGCATCCGTTTATCACCTGCACCAACTGCGGGCCGCGGTTCACCATCATCCGAGCGTTGCCGTACGACCGCCCGGCCACCACGATGTCGGTGTTCGGCATGTGTGCGCGCTGCGCCGTCGAATACCACGACCCGGCCAACCGGCGATTCCATGCCCAGCCGATCGCCTGCCCGGACTGCGGTCCCTCGCTGTGGTTCCGGCAAGGTAGCGGACGGGTCGACGGATCCGATGCCTCGCTGGGCGCCACCCAGCAGGCACTGGCCGCCGGTGCCGTCGTCGCGATCAAGGGGATCGGCGGGTATCACCTGGCCTGCGCCGTCGACGACGAGTCGGTGGTCGCCGGGCTGCGAACGCGAAAGGCACGAGGCGCCAAGCCGTTTGCCATGCTGGTGCGCGACCCCGACGTCGCCCGCCGGTACGCGCGAATCGACGACACCGAGGCCGCGATCCTGTCCAGCCCGGCGCGCCCGATCGTGTTACTGCGGCGACGCCCCAACGCGCCGGTCGCCGACGCGGTCGCCCCCGGCAGCCCGCTGCTGGGGCTGATGTTGCCATACTCGCCGATCCATCACCTGCTGCTCGCCCCGGTCCCTGGTGCGGACGCACCAGTGCCGGATGCGCTGGTGCTCACCAGCGCCAACCGCTCCGACGAACCGATCTGCTTCACCGAAGACGACGCAGTGCAACGACTGCCGCCACTCTGCGATGCGGTGCTTGACCACAACCGGCCGATCCATGTGCCCTGCGACGACTCGGTAGTGCGTGTTGTCGACGGCCGCGAACTGCCGATCCGCCGATCCCGCGGCTATGCGCCGCTACCCGTCGACATCGGCCGCGAAGGGCCGGCGGTTCTGGCCGTAGGCGGCGAACTGAAGAACACCTTCTGCCTCACCGACGGCTCGCGCGCGTTCATGTCCGGGCACATCGGCGACATGGCCACCCTGGAGACGTTGCGGGCGTTCGAGCGCGCGGTCGGCCAGCTCAGCGAAATCCGCGGAGAGCCAGCACGGTTGGTCGCCGACCTGCATCCGGGGTATCAGACCCGCAGCTGGGCCGAGCGCCACGCCGGTGAGCGCCCGCTGGATCTGGTCCAGCACCACCATGCCCATGTCGTGTCGCTACTGGCCGAACACGGCCGGCTCGGCGAACCGCTCGTCGGTGTTTCCTTCGACGGCACCGGCTACGGCAGTGACGCAACGATTTGGGGCGGCGAAATTCTCGCCGTGGGCGCCGACAGCCACCGCTATACGCGGGTCGCGCACCTGCTGCCTGTGCCGCTGCCCGGCGGCGATGCCGCGGTGCGCAACCCCTGGCGGATGGCGCTGTCTCAGCTGCGGACGGCCGGCATCGACTGGACCCGCGACCTTGCCCCGGTCACCGCGGCCACGGCTGCCGAACTTCGGCTTACCCGTTCGCAATTGGACAGCGGTGTGGGTTGTGTGCCGTGTTCGAGCATGGGCAGGCTGTTCGATGCGGTCGCCTCGCTGCTGGGTGTGCGGCACCGGATCGACTACGAGGCGCAGGCCGCCATCGAACTCGAGGTGCTGGCCGAAACCGCCAGCGAGCCAGTGCCGCAGTTGCGGTTCGATGTGCTGTCCGATGGGGTGATCGACCCGACCGGGATGGTGCGTGCGATGGTGTCGGCCCTGCGCGCCGGGGCAAAACCGGAGGCGTTGGCGGCGGGCTTCCACGAGGCGGTCGCGGTCGCCGTCGCGGAGGTGGTCGGTCTGGTCGCGGGTCACGTGCGCTTGGTCGGCCTCACGGGTGGGGTGTTTCAGAACGTGCTGCTGCTGACGGCGTGCCGGCAGCGGCTGCAGAAGGCGGGATTCGAGGTGCTGACCCACCACACGGTTCCGCCGAACGACGGCGGGCTCGCACTCGGTCAGGCCGCGGTCTCCGTAATGGCGGCGCTGGACCGGCAGACCGACACAGATCTGATCAGCGATGCGCGGAATGCAACGGTGCTTCGTGACGGCAAGTTCAGAGATAAAAGGATTGTGCGGCAATGACTACCACTGCGATTGACCGCGGGCTGGGCGCCGACTTGACGGCCGATCTGGCCGCTACCGCGTTCACCTTGGCCAAACGGTTCGCGGCCGGGGCCACCATGTGGTCCATCGCGCCCGGCTGGGAGCCGCACGCCCTGCATATCGCAGTCGAGTTCATCCACCCGGTAATCGTCGGCAAGCGGGCACTCCCGGCAGTGGCGATCACCGGTCCCGATGTCGTCGACGTGGTACGGGTGTCGGTGCGCCCTGGCGACATCGTCGTCGCGGTATCCAGCGCCCACGATCCTGCAGTCCGCTCGGTGATGCACCGATGCCCGGCATGGGGCGCCACCACCGTCTGGATCGGCAGCGGAGAGCGGCCCCCGGCCGGCATGGCCGACCATGTGCTCTGGCTTGACGACCCCGATCCGCGCGTTCCCGCGACCGGAGGCTTCGTGCTGTTCTACCACCTCCTGTGGGAGCTCACCCATGTCTGCTTCGAGCATCCGGGGTTGCTGAAACAGGAAGGCGCCGACGACGTCTGCGTCACCTGCAGCGACGAGGGCCGCCTCGGCGAAGTGCTGGCCCCGTCGGCGGAAGGTTTGGCCCAAGTGCGCACCGCCAAGGGGATCGAGACCGTTGCCACCACGCTGGTCGAGCCGGTCGCTGTCGGCGATCTGGTGCTCGTCCACGCCGGGACTGCGATCAGCAGGGCTGATGAGGACGGGCAATGAGCGAAGAACCCACCAACTTCCTGTACCCGTTCATCGACGCCCAGGAGAACGACTCGAAGTCGCTGCTGGCCGACCTGACCGCGTCGGCGCGCGCCAAGGCGGCCGAAAGCCTCGCGCTGCGCCGCTCCACGCTGGAGGAAAACGCCGAACTGCTGACCACTGCAGCCAC
>NZ_CAXUCH010000020.1:14779-20418 GCF_964249325.1 uncultured Mycobacterium sp.
CCGAGATGGCGCGTCGTTTCGCTGCCGGCGGCCGACTATTCACCTTCGGCAACGGCGGAAGCTGCACCGACTCCACCACGCTGGCAAGGCTTTTCGCCCGCCCGCCTATTGGGACGCCGCTGCCGGCCTGGTCGTTGACCGCCGACCAGGCGATCTTGACCGCGCTGGGCAACGACGTGGGCTTCGAGCTGGTCTTTGCCCGCCAGTTGATTGCCCGCGCCAAGCCGGGAGACATCGCGATCGCGATGTCGACCAGCGGCAGCTCGCCTAACCTGATGGCGGCGCTACGCGAGGCACGCCAGCGCGACATGTACACCATTGGCTTCGCCGGATACGACGGCGGCGCATTCGCCAAAAGCGCGGATGTCGACGCCTGTTTCGTGGTCCGGTCCCAGAGCGTGCACCGAATTCAGGAATCCCAAGCCCTGCTGGGCTACGAGCTGTGGCTGTCAGTGCACGAGCACATGGCCAGCCAGCGAGCGGAGGCCCGATGAGCAAACCGGCAAGTGAATACCTCTCCTCCGGTCCGCGTTTCGCCGAGGGTGAGGTGATCGAGCGCATCGAATCTTTCCGCAGGCGCCGGCCCCGGCTGCTCGACGACCACATCACCCTCGCACACGGAGCCGGCGGAAAAGCCTCGGCCGCGCTGGTGGATGCGGTGTTTATGGAAGCTTTTCGTAACCCGCTTTTGGAGTCGCTGGGTGACGGCGCCGTGATCAGCTTGCCCAGCGGCGAGCGGCTGGTGCTGTCGACTGATTCGTTTGTGGTGCAGCCCAGGCGGTTTCCGGGCGGGTCGATCGGCGAGCTGGCGGTACACGGAACCGCGAACGACTTGGCGGTGGCGGGGGCGGTACCGCAATGGATCTCGGCGGCGTTCGTCTTGGAAGAGGGTTTCCCGATCGCCGAGCTCAAGGAGATTGTCGCCGACATGGCGGCGGCAGCCGCCCAATCGGCTGTGCAGATCGTCACCGGCGACACCAAGGTGGTGCCCAACGGGGCAGCAGACGGGCTATTCATCACCACAACCGGCGCCGGGGTAATCCCCGCTGGGCGGCGCTTGTCTGCGCAGTCGGTTCGTCCCGGCGACAAGGTGCTGTTGTCGGGTTCCATGGGTGATCACGGTATGGCGGTGATGCTGGCCCGCGGCGACTTGGCGATTGAGGCCGATATCTGTTCCGACACCACGTCGGTGAGCC
Organism: uncultured Mycobacterium sp.; assembly: GCF_964249325.1. NCBI lineage: Bacteria > Bacillati > Actinomycetota > Actinomycetes > Mycobacteriales > Mycobacteriaceae > Mycobacterium > uncultured Mycobacterium sp. Next base: position 15,976 of record NZ_CAXUCH010000020.1, read on the forward strand.
CGTTGGTAGAAGTGCTGTTGGCGGCTGCGCCGTCGACGCGTTGGCTGCGGGACGCCACCCGGGGTGGGGTCGGCACGGTCTGCAACGAGTTGGCGCAGGCCTGTGGCTTGGGGGTGGTGCTCGACGAGGAGCGGCTTCCGGTGCACCCTATGGTCAGTGGCGCTTGTGAGCTGCTGGGCATCGACCCGTTGTATGTCGCCAACGAAGGCAAATTCGTCGCTGTCGTTGCGCCCGGAGAAGCGGACGCGGCGCTGGCGGCGTTGCGGTCGCATCCGCTGGGTGCCGAGGCGGCCGAGATCGGGCAGATTGTGGCGGAGCCCGCGGAAACCGTGGTGGTCCGCACCGGGTTCGGCGGTACCCGCATCGTCGACATGCTCGTCGGTGACCCGCTGCCGCGGATCTGCTGACGGAGGCGGCGAGGAAGGAACTAACATGTGTCTGGGAATACCGGGGCGGATCGTCGAAATCACCGACGCCGAAAACTATTTGGCCAAGGTCGATGTCAGCGGAGTACAGCGCACAATTTCGGTGCGGCTGCTCGAGAACGACATGCCGCAACCCGATGACTGGGTGCTGGTGCACGTCGGCTTCGCGATGGCCAAGATCGACGAAACCGAGGCACTGCTCACGCTGGCGGCCGTCAAGAAGATGGGCGACGCGTACGCCACCGAAATCGAAGCTTTCGACTCAACCGCGATCGTGTGACGGGAAGGGCTTGCTATGAAATTCGTCGACGAGTTCCGCGACCCGGCGGCCGCCCGCAAACTGTTGGTTGCGATCAAGCACTTGGCCGGGGAGCGCGACCATTTCAAGTTCATGGAAGTGTGTGGCGGGCACACCCACACCATCTATCGGCACGGCATCGAACACCTGCTACCCGAGAACGTCGAGCTGGTGCACGGGCCCGGCTGCCCGGTTTGCGTGATCCCGATGGGCCGCATCGACGACGCAATGTGGCTGGCCGAGCAACCCGACGTGATCTTCACCTGTTTCGGCGACATGATGCGGGTACCCGGCTCGAACGGCAGCCTGCTCGACGCCAAGGCCCGCGGCGCCGACGTGCGCTTCGTCTACTCGCCGCTGGATGCCCTCAAAATCGCGGTCGACAAGCCTGACAAGCAAGTGGTGTTCTTCGCCATCGGCTTCGAAACCACGGTTCCGTCGACCGCGGTGACTCTGGTGCGCGCCCGCGAAATCGGTCTGAAGAACTTCAGCGTGTTCTGTAACCACGTCACGATCGTGCCGCCGATCAAGGCCATCCTGGAATCACCGGATCTGCGGCTATCCGGCTTCATCGGGCCGGGCCATGTGTCGACGGTGGTCGGCAACCGGCCGTATCGGTTCGTGCCGGAGGTCTACGGAAAACCCTTGGTGGTCTCGGGGTTCGAGCCGTTGGACATCCTGGCGTCGGTGGCGATGCTTTTGACCCAGATCCGCGAGGGCCGCTGCGAGGTGGAGAACCAGTATTCGCGGGTGGTGCCCGAGCAGGGCAATCCGGCGGCGCTGGCATTGATGAGCAAGGTGTTCGCGTTGCGCCCGCACTTCGAATGGCGTGGTCTAGGCTTCATTTCGCAAAGCGCGTTGCGGCTGTCCGACGACTTCGCCGACTTCGACGCCGAACTGCGTTACGCGATGCCGGGGGTGCGCGTCGCCGACCCAAAGGCCTGCCAATGCGGTGAGGTGCTCAAGGGTGTGCTGAAGCCTTGGGAGTGCAAGGTTTTCGGCACCGCATGTACTCCGGAGACTCCCATCGGCACCTGCATGGTATCCCCGGAGGGCGCGTGCGCGGCGTACTACAACTTCGGGCGGATGCATCGCGACGCCATCAAGCTTGTGGGGTCGTCGGGACGGACATGACAGCGACGGCGGTGGAGGCGCGCGGGGCGGAGATGTTCGCCCGGTACGCCTACGCCCCTAACGCGCTGGGCTATTGCGGCCCGCCATTAGGGGCCACGCTGCGCGACGGCTCGGTGGACGAGGTGCGGCATGCGGCGACGAAGTTCTCCGGCGCCTGGCCGTATTTGCAGGTGCTGTCGACGATGACCGGCATCGCCGACCCGCTCGATTACCGGCTGGTCGAGTCGTATTGGCTCGGCGGCGGTCTCGGCGCCGGGCTGGACCCGGCGCAGTTCGTCGACGAGCTGCTGGCGATCATCGGCCCGCAGGCGGGCCGCTACTGGACGCATCTCGGGCCGGACTTGGTTTGTGAGGCCGCAGCCAATCACTGCTTCCACGTGTTCGGCATCTATCCGTGGTCGCGGCTGCTGGGCGTAAGAGGGGGATCCCCCCTCGACGAGCACCCGTTGAGCGTCCTCGACAATTGCCGAATCACCTGGGGCACAGTGCTTTTCCGCGATGGCGACGACATCGAGGTGTCGTGTCGCGCACTGGCCTGGAACGGCCACGCGCTCGGTCTGTCCGAGCCGGCCGCGCGTCGACTCGACGAGTGGGTAGACGGATACAGCGCCGTACCCGATGTGGCTGTCGGCGACGTAGTTGCGATCCACTGGGGTCGGCTGTGCGGCCGGCTGCAGCCCCACCAGATCGAGGCGTTGGCCGACAGCACGGTGCGGCAATTGGACGTGACCAACCAGCGGCTCGCACGGATGTAGGTGCGCTTGGCTCCAACAAATTCTCGCGCGCCAGTCCATGATGATCGGATGGGCGACGAATCTTTCGACCGGCTGGTCGCGATGCTGGACTACACGATGTTTGTGGTGACCACCCAGGCCGGTGGGCATGCATCCGGGTGTCTGGTCGGTTTCGCTACCCAGACCAGCTTGCAGCCGCCCCGGTTTCTGGTCGGGATTTCCAAGCGGAACCACACCTTCGGGGTGGCCTGCCAATCCGACTATCTGGCTGTGCATCTCGTGGCGCGCGGCCACCTCGAGTTGGCACGGCTATTCGGCAGCCAAACCGGTGATCGAATCAACAAATTCGAGCACTGCGCGTGGCACAGCGGGCCCGAGGGCATGCCCATTCTCGATGACGCGGTCGCGTGGTTCGTCGGCAAGACGCTGAGCCGCATCGATCTCGGCGACCATGTTGGTCATGTGCTGGAGCCCGTTGGCGGCTACGCCCCCGAAACTTCCGAGGATCTGGTCAGATTTTCCGACGTGGTCGACCTCGAACCCGGCCACGAGGCGTGACCGGCTCGCCGACTGTGAATATGCGACCCGACACACCGGCGTCGGGAGGTTCACAGTCGACGCGTTAACGCCCGATCAGGTCTTATCGTCGTTGGTGCGCGGGAAGCCGCCGCCCTGCGGGAACAGCGGGAACACCACATCGTCGAGCTTCTCCGCGTCCCCGGCGGTCTTGTTGACCGTCGCACCCCAGACGTTGCCGTCCGGCGCCATCCGCACTGCCCACGCATGGGCGTGCGTGTCCTGGCGGACGACTTCCGGTTCGCCGGTGACCGCGCCGGTTGCCGGAGCGAGATGCACTGCCACCGTCTGCTTGGTGTTGATCAGGTTGACCAGGATGGTGCCGTCGAGGGCGGCGCAGCCGGCAACACCGGGCCGATTCGGCCATGTCCACACGGTCGAAACCCGCGAATCCCGCGAGATCCGCTGCAACCGGTCCGCGGTCGGGGCACGGTCGAGAACGTAGAGCGAGCCGTCCACCGGATCGGTGCACAGCCCGCCGCCTGAGCCGATGCCGGTGAGTGCTGTGGTCGGCGGCGCCTGGTTGAGCGTGGTCGGCTGTTCGATCCGAATTACTTTGCCGGCCAGCGACGCCGGGTCGCCGGCGGCCGCCGGGTTGCCTGCGTCGCCGGTCAGTACCACCAAGGTGGTTTTGCTGGTGAAGTGCAGCGCGCCGGTGGCGCCTTTGGGAATGCCGGTCAGGATGTCTTTGGGAATGTCACCGTCAGCGATGCGGATGACCCGGTTGTCGCTGGGCGTGCTGACGTAGGCGTACATCAGCCTGTCTTGGGAATAAGTCGGTGAGAGCACGATGTCCATCAGCCCGCCGTCGCCGGACGGGTCGACCGGGATAACGGTCTTGACCTTCGGCTCAGCGCTGACCGAGACCTCCTTCACCGCACCGGTAGTGCGTTCGGCGACCAGCGCGGACTTGCTGTCCGGGAGCATGATCAAGCCGCTGGTGCTCTCCAGGCAGCCTTGCATCACGCCCGGCGCCGGGCACTGCTTGGGGAACGGCTTGGCCGGCAGCGGCGGAGGCGGGGGAGGTGTCGAGGTGGTCGGCGGTCGCCGCTGCGGTTCGGTGGTGAACGGCTGCGACTGGGCGTCGTTGAACCGCGCGCAGCCGCTCGAGACCAGCAGCGCGGCGAACAGCGCGGCTTGCAGCGACCGCCGTACCCGCATGATGGCCAGGTTACCGCGCCCGGCCGCACCGCCCGGTTTTCGTTGGCCGGTGCTCGGCTGGCATCGCCATGCGCTGACCACAGGCCGTCGGCCCGACGGGCCGCATCCGCGTCCC
>NZ_CAXUCH010000020.1:20428-34647 GCF_964249325.1 uncultured Mycobacterium sp.
GATTAAGTCCGGCGAAAGCGCCGCTCAAATCCCAAATTCAGCGGCGAATGCCCTTACCCTGACACCCGTGACCAGTCAACCCAATGAATCGCACTGGCGACGGCCCGACGATTCCGCTGCGCAGACCCAGGTCCGTCCGGCTCCAGCAAGTCTGGTCGACCCGGAAGACGACCTGCCGTCAGCCAACTATGCAGGCGATTTCGAGACCACAACGATCCCCCACTACAGCTCGGGCAACGACGCAAGCAATTCTCGTCAGGTGGGGCCCGGCTTCGGCCTTGGCGGCCAGGAACCGTTGCCATATATCGAGCCGCAATCCAGCGCCCGACACTCGGCATTCGGGCAAGACGAGATCGACATCGACGAGGACGACGAGCGGGTCCGCGCCGCCGGCCGGCGCGGCACCCAAAATCTTGGTCTATTGCTGTTGCGGGTGGCGCTGGGCGCGGTGCTCATCGCGCATGGCCTCCAGAAGCTCTTCGGCTGGTGGGGCGGGGAGGGCCTGACCGTATTCAAGAACTCGCTGTCCGACGCCGGCTACCAACACGCCGACATCTTGACCTATGTGGGCTCCGGCGGCGAGCTCGTCGCCGGGGTGCTGCTGGTGTTGGGTTTGTTCACGCCGCTGGCCGCCGCTGGCGCGCTGGCCTATCTGATCAACGGCTCGCTTGCCGACATGTCGGCGCAGTCCCAGCCGAGGTCCTTCCGCTTTTTCTTCCCGGGCGGACATGAATACGAACTGATGCTGATCCTCGTCGCCGCCGCGGTCATCCTCATCGGTCCGGGCCGCTACGGCTTCGACGCCGGCCGCGGCTGGGCCCGGCGGCCGTTCATCGGCTCGTTCGCAGCGCTGGTTGTGGGTGTCGGCGCGGGTGTCGCTGTCTGGGTGTTGCTCAACGGCGCCAATCCTCTGCAGTAAAAGCCGCGTCCGTCACGCGTAGGGGTTGGGCACCCGCCCCGCGCTGGCTTCGGTCAACAGTGGCAGGGTCGCGAAGCTGACCGCGGGCAAGCGCAGCTCGTCGCCGCTCTTGAGCTGCGCCCGCGCCCACAAACCGCGACTGAACCGCAGCCCGTCGATGTCGTCCCAAGCCACCCTCCGGCTGCCGAGCAGTGTTCGCGCGGTAACGCCGTCGTGGTCGGCGAGCGTGCGCAGGCGGACGATCAACGCCGAAAGCAGCACGGGAATCGCCAGCAGCGGCGCGGTCACCGGCCACGTCAGCACCGGGATGAGCAGCCCAAGTGTGAAGAATCCGACGGCGAAGTGTGCCATCGGCGAGACCTTGATCACGACGGGCGGCGCAGGCGGGGTTTGCTCCGACGAACCGGTAGCCATCCCTGCATCATCGCACCGATCGCCGGCCCTAATTCGCATCGACTGTGCGCCTAGGGTGAGCGTCTCGGCGTGTCCTCGCCCTCAGCGCACACCGGACCCCCTAGACGCACACTGCTGAAAAGCGGTACTCGCATAGGGAGGCGGATTTGACGGCTGACCTGTGCGGAGACTACCGTCGAACGCTGTGGATATGCCTGCAAAGCCCAGAATGCTCGTAGTACTTGGTCGGCGCGTTGGTGGCTGACTAGCTCAGGCGGACCTGGCTTTCAAGGGCATCAACGCGCAACCCTCGTGCAGCAGCTGAGCTGGCGGGGGTTTTTTGTTGCCCACCCACCGTTCGGGATGCCGAGCACCACAGCAAAACGATGACAACAGGATCGAAGAGGACACTAGTGAGCGCACCCACCACCCCGTGGGCTTCCAAGGCCGAGCCGCAGGCCGCCAACGGCGCGCCGAACACGCGGAAATCAGCATCGCCCGGGGTTCAATCGAAAACTGTTGGGCCGCAACAGCTTATCGGAGCACAGTCGGTGATCCGATCGTTGGAGCAACTTGACGTAGAGGTCATCTTCGGCATTCCCGGCGGTGCTGTGCTGCCGGTATACGACCCGCTGTTCGACTCACAGAAGCTGCGCCACGTGCTGGTGCGCCACGAGCAGGGGGCGGGCCATGCCGCCAGCGGCTATGCGCACGCCACCGGCAGGGTCGGGGTGTGCATGGCCACGTCTGGTCCCGGAGCCACCAACTTGGTCACCCCGCTCGCTGATGCGCAGATGGACTCCATTCCGGTAGTGGCCATCACCGGTCAGGTGGGGCGTTCGCTGATCGGCACCGACGCCTTCCAGGAGGCCGACATCTCCGGCATCACCATGCCGATCACCAAGCACAATTTCCTGGTCCGCAGCGGCGACGACATCCCGCAGGTGCTGGCCGAGGCCTTCCACATCGCGTCCACCGGCCGTCCCGGCGCGGTACTTGTCGATATCCCCAAGGACGTGCTGCAGGGCCAGTGCACGTTCAGCTGGCCGCCGCGGCTGGATCTTCCGGGCTACAAACCCACCACCAGACCGCACAACCGGCAGCTGCGCGAGGCCGCCAAGCTGATCGGGGCCGCGCGCAAGCCAGTGCTCTACGTCGGCGGAGGCGTCATCCGCGGTGACGCCACCGAGCAGCTGCGTGAGCTGGCCGAGCTGACCGGCATCCCTGTGGTCACCACACTGATGGCGCGCGGGGCGTTCCCCGATAGCCATCCCCAGCACCTCGGGATGCCGGGCATGCACGGCACCGTCACGGCGGTGGCCGCGCTGCAGCGCAGCGACCTGCTGATCGCGTTGGGCACCCGCTTCGACGACCGGGTCACCGGAAAGCTCGACTCGTTCGCCCCTGAGGCCAAGGTCATCCACGCCGACATCGACCCGGCCGAGATCGGCAAAAACCGCCACGCCGACGTGCCGATCGTCGGCGACGTCAAGGCTGTCATCACCGATCTGATCGCCGCACTACGCCAGCAGGACACCGGCGGCGCCCTCGTCCTCGACGACTGGTGGCAGTACCTGCGCGGTGTGCAAGACACCTACCCGCTGAGCTACGGGCCGCAGAGCGACGGCAGCCTGAGCCCGGAGTACGTGATCGAAACGCTGGGTAAGATCGCCGGGCCGGACGCCGTCTACGTCGCCGGGGTGGGCCAGCACCAGATGTGGGCCGCGCAGTTCATCTCGTTCGAGAAGCCGCGCACCTGGCTCAACTCCGGTGGTCTGGGCACCATGGGTTTCGCGATCCCGGCGGCGATGGGCGCCAAGATCGCGCGCCCGGACGCCGAGGTGTGGGCGGTCGACGGCGACGGCTGCTTCCAGATGACCAACCAGGAGCTGGCCACCTGCGCGGTCGAGGGAGCGCCGATCAAGGTCGCGCTGATCAACAACGGCAGCCTGGGCATGGTGCGGCAATGGCAGTCGCTGTTTTACGCCGAGCGCTATTCGCAGACCGACCTGGCCACCCACTCGCACCGCATCCCGGACTTCGTCAAGCTGGCCGAGGCACTGGGCTGCGTCGGGTTGCGTTGCGAGCGGGAAGACGACGTGGTCGACGTGATCAAGGCGGCCCGCGCCGTCAACGACCGCCCGGTGGTGATCGACTTCATCGTCGGCGCCGACGCACAAGTGTGGCCGATGGTTGCAGCCGGCACCAGCAACGACGAGATCCAGGCTGCGCGCGGCATTCGCCCACTCTTCGACGACCCCAACGAAGGGCACGCGTGATGAGTTCTACGACGCATACGCTTTCGGTGCTCGTCGAAGACAAACCGGGTGTGCTCGCACGGGTCGCGGCGCTGTTCTCGCGGCGCGGCTTCAACATCGAGTCGCTTGCCGTGGGCGCCACCGAGCAGAAGAACATGTCGCGGATGACCATCGTCGTCGCCGCCGAAGACACTCCGCTCGAGCAGATCACCAAGCAACTCAACAAGTTGATCAACGTCATCAAAATCGTCGAGCAAGACGACGGCAACTCGGTGTCGCGGGAGCTGGCATTGATCAAGGTGCGAGCCGATGCCGGCACCCGCAGTCAAGTCAGTGAAGCAGCAAACCTGTTCCGCGCCAAAATAATTGACGTCTCTCCGGAGTCGCTGACCATCGAGGCCACCGGGACACCGGCCAAGCTCGAAGCGTTGCTGCGCGTGCTGGAGCCGTTCGGTGTTCGCGAGATTGTCCAGTCCGGTTTGGTGTCGTTGTCTCGCGGTCCACGCGGTATGGGCGGACCCAAGTAACAACTAAGGAGAAACACGTGGCAGTGCAGATGTTCTACGACGTCGACGCCGATTTGTCGATCATCGCCGGCCGCAAGGTCGGTGTCATTGGCTATGGAAGCCAAGGGCATGCGCACTCGCTGAGCCTGCGCGACTCGGGCGTCGAGGTTCGCGTCGGCTTGAAGGAAGGCTCGAAGTCGAGGGCCAAGGTTGCTGAGCAGGGGCTGCAGGTCGACACCCCGGCCGGGGTCGCCAAGTGGGCCGACGTCATCATGCTGTTAGCGCCTGACACTGCACAGCCGGAGATCTTCGCAGGCGACATCGAACCCAACCTGCAGCCGGGCGACGCGCTGTTTTTCGGTCACGGGCTCAACATCCATTTCGGGCTGATCAAACCGGCGCCGGACATCACGGTCGCGATGGTGGCGCCGAAGGGTCCCGGGCATCTGGTGCGGCGGCAGTTTGTCGACGGCAAGGGTGTGCCGTGTCTGGTTGCCGTGGCGCAGGACCCGGGCGGCGACGGCTTGGCGCTGGCACTGTCGTACGCAAAGGCCATCGGCGGTACGAGGGCCGGTGTCATCAAGACCACGTTCAAAGACGAGACCGAAACCGACCTGTTCGGCGAGCAGACGGTATTGTGCGGCGGCACAGAGGAATTGGTCAAGGCAGGCTTTGACGTGATGGTCGAAGCGGGCTATCCCCCGGAACTGGCCTACTTTGAAGTGCTGCACGAGCTGAAGTTGATCGTCGACTTGATGTACGAAGGCGGCATCGGCCGGATGTACTACTCGGTCTCCGACACCGCCGAGTTCGGCGGCTACCTGTCGGGTCCACGGGTGATCGACGCCGGCACCAAGGAGCGCATGCGCGAAATCCTGCGGGAAATCCAGGACGGCAGCTTCGTGAAAAAACTGGTCGCCGACGTCGAGAACGGCGGCAAGCAGCTGGCCGAACTGCGCAAGCAAAACGCCGAGCACCCCATCGAAGTCACCGGCAAGAAGCTGCGCGGGTTGATGAGCTGGGTCGACCGGCCGATCACCGAAACGGCGTAATCCATTGCGGCGAGATCGACGTCAGCGCGGCCGTTCTCGGCGGGTCGTGACGCTGGCGTCGATGTCGCGGTCAGCGGCCCTCCCGAGGCCTATTAGGCTGGCCGGGTGAGCTTGCCTGTTGTATTGATCGCCGACAAACTGGCCGAGTCCACCGTGGCTGCGTTGGGCGATCAGGTCGAAGTCCGCTGGGTCGACGGTCCCGATCGGGAGAAACTGTTGGCGGCTGTGCCCGAGGCCGATGCGCTGCTGGTGCGATCGGCCACCACCGTCGACGCCGAAGTGCTGGCCGCGGCCCCCAAGCTGAAGATCGTGGCGCGCGCCGGGGTGGGGCTGGACAACGTCGACGTCGAGGCCGCCACCGCGCGCGGCGTTCTGGTTGTTAACGCGCCGACCTCCAACATCCACAGCGCCGCTGAGCATGCGCTGGCGTTGCTGCTGGCCGCGGCCCGCCAAATCCCCGCGGCCGACGCCTCGCTGCGCGCCCACGAATGGAAGCGCTCGTCGTTTTCCGGCACCGAGATCTTCGGCAAGACGGTCGGGATTGTCGGGCTCGGCCGCATCGGGCAGTTGGTCGCCCAGCGGCTGGCTGCCTTCGGCGCTCAGCTGCTCGCCTACGACCCGTACGTGTCGCCGGCGCGTGCGGCCCAGCTCGGCATCGAACTGCTAAGCCTTGACGAGCTGCTGGCTCGGTCTGACTTCATCTCCGTGCATTTGCCCAAGACGCCCGAGACCGCGGGGCTGATCGACAAGGAGGCGCTGGCCAAGACCAAGCCCGGCGTGATTATCGTCAACGCCGCACGCGGCGGCCTCGTCGACGAGGAGGCGCTGGCCGACGCGGTGAGCAGTGGACACGTGCGGGCGGCAGGTATCGACGTGTTCGCCAAAGAGCCGTGTACCGACAGCCCGCTGTTCGAGCTGGCGCAGGTAGTGGTCACACCCCATCTCGGTGCCTCCACCGCAGAGGCGCAGGACCGCGCCGGCACCGATGTCGCCGAAAGCGTAAAGCTCGCGCTGGCAGGCGAATTCGTTCCCGACGCGGTCAACGTCGGCGCCGGGGCGGTCAGCGAGGAGGTGGCGCCGTGGCTGGACCTGGTGCGCAAACTCGGTGTGCTGGCCGGCGCCCTCGCCGACGAGCTGCCGGTGTCGCTGTCGGTGCAGGCGCGCGGTGAGCTAGCCAGCGAGGACGTCGAGGTGCTGCGGCTGTCAGCCCTGCGGGGCTTGTTCTCGGCAGTCATCGAAGAGCCGGTGACGTTCGTCAACGCCCCAGCGATCGCCGAAGAACGCGGAGTCGCCGCCGACATCAGCACGGCCACCGAAAGTCCCAACCACCGCAGCGTCGTCGACGTACGAGCGGTCGGTGCCGACGGCTCCGTCGCCAACGTCGCCGGCACTCTGTCCGGGCCGCAGCTGGTGGAAAAGATCGTGCAGATCAACGGTCGCAACTTCGATCTGCGCGCCGAGGGCATCAACCTGATCATCAACTACATCGACCGGCCCGGAGCGCTGGGCAAGATCGGCACCTTGCTGGGTGCGGCGGGGGTCAACATCCACGCCGCACAACTGTCCGAGGACGCCGAAGGCCCCAGCGCGACAATCCTGTTGCGGCTGGACCGTGAGGTGCCCGACGATGTTCGGTCAGCCATTTCCGCGGCTGTCGACGCCAACAAACTCGAGGTGGTCGACCTCTCGTGAAACTGGCGGTTATCGCCGGCGACGGGATCGGTCCCGAGGTGGTGACCGAAGCTGTCAAGGTCCTCGACGCGGTGCTGCCCAATGTGGAGAAGACCAGCTATGACTTGGGCGCGCGCCGCTTCCACGCCACCGGGGAAGTGCTGCCGGACTCGGTGCTCGGCGAATTGCGGGCGCATGACGCGATCTTGCTGGGCGCGATCGGCGATCCGTCGGTGCCCAGCGGTGTGCTGGAACGCGGTCTGCTGCTGCGGCTTCGCTTCGAACTCGACCACCACATCAACCTGCGACCGGCCCGGCTGTACCCCGGGGTGAACAGCCCGCTGAGCGGCAATCCCGAGATCGACTTCGTGGTGGTGCGCGAAGGCACCGAGGGCCCTTACACCGGTACCGGCGGCGCGATCCGAGTCGGCACCCCACATGAAGTAGCCACCGAGGTCAGCGTCAACACGGCTTTCGGGGTGCGCCGCGTCGTTCAAGACGCGTTCGAGCGCGCCCAGCACCGGCGCAAGCACCTGACCCTCGTGCACAAGACGAATGTGCTGACGTTCGCCGGCGCGCTGTGGTCCCGGACGGTGCAGGAGGTCGCCGGGAAGTACCCGGATGTCGAGGTGGCCTACCAGCACGTCGACGCGGCAACCATTCACCTGGTCACCGACCCGGCCCGATTCGACGTCGTCGTCACCGACAACCTGTTCGGCGACATCATCACCGACCTGGCAGCCGCGGTGTGCGGGGGAATCGGCTTGGCCGCCAGCGGCAATATCGACGCGACTGGTGCCAACCCCTCGATGTTCGAGCCGGTGCACGGCAGTGCACCCGATATCGCCGGTCAAGGCATTGCCGACCCGACTGCGGCGATCATGTCGGTGGCGCTGCTGCTCGCCCATCTCGGCGAAGACGCCGCCGCGGCACGCGTGGACCGGGCTGTCGCGGCCCATCTTTCAACTCGAGGGAACGCACGGCTCTCCACCGGCGAAGTCGGCGAACGGATTGCCGCCGCGCTCTAGTCTCTAGCCCCGGCGGGAGTACACCCACCGGCACCAGCGGCACCGCGACCAACGGGAACAGTCCGCAGACCACCCACCCGAGCGGATAGCCGGCCGCGGCGATAAGGGCACCGAAGATCGGCGGCCCCGCGGCCGCCGCAAGCCTCTGACTGGTGTTCTGGGTGCCCAGTGCGCGCCCGGTCCAGAACGGTCCGGCGAATTCGGTGATGGCGGTGGACGACAACCCGTTGTCGAGCACCGCGATCACCGAGGCGATCACCATGCAGGCCGCGGCGATTTCCGAGTTCAGATGATCGGTGAACCCCAACACGATCATGGTTATGGCCGCGGCGGCGGCGATCGTGCGCACCGGCCGCATCCGCGAACCGACGCGGTCAGACCATCGGCCCGCCAGGATCCGGCCTAATGCGCCGAGTAGCTGTGAGACGGTGACCAGCGCACCAGCCGCCCCGACCGACCAGTGGTACTGGTTGATCAACCAGACCAGCATGAACGTCACGGTCACCGTCTGCGGCATCATCAGCAGCGCCGAGACCGCGTGGATTCGCCATAGCACCCATGAGCCGCGATACGGGCTGGTCAGCTCTTCGGCGGTGGCCGTCGCTCGGGGCTTCCGCGGCGGGTCGAGGACGCCGAGTGCGCATGCGATCCCCGACAACATGCAAATCACCGCGGGAAACATCATCGCCGCGGAGAACCCGTGTTCCGCGAGCTCGGGAATGACCGCGGCCCCCAGCGCGATTCCCAACGGCTGGGCGGTCTGCCGGACGCCCATCGCCACGCCGCGCCGCTGCGGCGGGAACCAACCGGTCACCAGCCGTCCGGTGGCCGAATTGGCGCCGGCTGCAGCCATGCCGCCGAGGAACAGAAACACGCCCACCACGACCAACGAGTGGACCGACGCGGCGGCGAACGCTGCGGTCGCCGTCAGCCCCGAGCCCAGCCTGAGCACGATCCGCTCGCCGGCGCGGTCCACCACGTAGCCCCAGGCAATGAGCGTTACCACCATGCCCCAGCTCGGCATCGACGACAACAGACTGGCTTGGGCCAGCGTGATGTCCCGGTCGGTTTCCAGCTCAGGGATCATGAACGCGACGCCGTTGATAAAGAGGAAAGACGACAACGTCGCTATCGATGCAATAACCAACATCGACCAGCGCGCCCCGGTGCTGACCGATTCCGTCGGCATCAGCCCATGGTTTCACATGGGTTTCAGATGCTGCGATTGCGAAACTCACCGACCTACCTTCCTCGTCGGGATGGTCACCGCGCGGTAGGGGTATGGCAGGCGGCGGGGCTTGTTGGGTGACGACCTGCTGCGCCCGGCTTCGCCGCGCTTGCAGTCGTCACTAGGTCGGGATGGTGACGACCTGCTGCGCCCGGCTTCGCCGCGCTTGCAGTCGTCACTAGGCTCTCACGAATGCGACTTGGTCGAATTGCCAGCCCCGACGGCGTCGCTTTTGTCAGCATCGAGGGTGATATCGGCGACTCCTCCGGGATGATCGCTCGCGAAATCGCCGAACACCCTTTCGGCACACCTACCTTCACCGGACGCTCGTGGCCACTCGCCGATGTGCGGCTGCTGGCCCCCATGCTGGCCAGCAAGGTGATATGCGTAGGCAAAAACTACGCCGCCCACGTCGCCGAGATGGGCGGCACCGCGCCGGCCGACCCGGTCATATTCATGAAGCCCAACACCGCCATCATCGGGCCGAATGTGCCAATCCGCTTGCCCGCCAACGCATCGCCGGTGCACTTCGAGGGTGAGCTAGCGGTGGTGATCAGCCGGCCGTCCAAGGACGTGGCCGCTGACCGCGCCGCCCAGAGTATCTTGGGCTACACCATCGGCAACGACGTGACGGCCCGCGATCAGCAGCAAGCCGACGGGCAATGGACCCGAGCCAAGGGGCACGACACCTTCTGCCCGGTCGGGCCGTGGATCGTCACCGATATCGACCCGGCCGACCTCGAGCTGCGCACAGACGTCAACGGCGAAGTCAAACAACGCAGCCGCACCTCGCTGATGATCCACGACATCGGCGCGATCGTGGAATGGGTGTCGGCAGTGATGACGTTATTGCCCGGCGACCTCATCCTGACCGGAACACCCGATGGGGTGGGTCCCATCGAGGACGGCGACACCGTCAGCGTGACGATCGAAAGCATCGGCACGCTCACCAATCCCGTTGTGCGAAAAGGAGCCTCATGAGCAGCGGTGTGCGGGTCCGATTCTGCCCGTCGCCCACGGGGATTCCTCATGTCGGGCTGATTCGCACCGCGTTATTCAACTGGGCCTATGCCCGGCACACCGGCGGCAGTTTCGTCTTTCGTATCGAAGATACCGATCCCGAACGCGACAGCGAGGAAAGCTATCTGGCACTGCTCGACGCGCTGCGCTGGCTCGGCTTGAACTGGGACGAGGGGCCCGAGATCGGTGGGCCCTACGGGCCGTACCGGCAATCGCAGCGCAAAGACATCTACCGCGAGGTTATCGACAGGCTGGTCGCGGCCGGCGAAGCTTATCAGGCATTTTCGACGCCCGAGGAGGTCGAGGCCCGCCACATCGCCGCCGGGCGCAACCCCAAATTGGGTTACGACAACTTCGACCGCAATCTCACCGATGCCCAACGGTCGGCGTATCTGGCGGAGGGTCGCAAACCGGTCATACGGTTGCGCATGCCAGACCAAGATCTCGGTTGGAACGATCTGGTGCGTGGGCCCACCGCCTTCGCGGCGGGCATGGTGCCCGATTTCGCCGTGACCCGGGCGACCGGTGATCCGTTGTACACATTGGTCAACCCGGTCGACGACGCCTTAATGAAGATCACCCATGTGCTGCGCGGGGAGGACCTGCTGCCGTCCACCCCGCGCCAGATCGCGCTCTATCAGGCACTGATCCGCGTCGGCGTTGCCGAGCGGATCCCTGAATTCGCGCACTTGCCAACGGTTTTAGGTGAGGGAACGCGAAAACTGTCGAAGCGCGACCCACAGTCGAATCTGTTCGCGCACCGAGATCGCGGCTTCATTCCCGAGGGGCTGCTGAATTACCTTGCGTTGCTGGGCTGGGCGATTTCCGGCGACCGCGACGTGTTCAGCCTCGAGGAGATGGTCGCGGCTTTCGACGTGGTGGACGTCAACCCCAACCCTGCCCGGTTCGACCAGAAGAAGGCCGACGCAATCAACGCCGAGCACATTCGGCTGCTCGATGCCGACGATTTCACCGCTCGGCTGCGCGACTACTTCGCTGTGCACGGGTATGACACCGGCCTGGATGATGCGGGATTCGCAGCCGCGGCCCACCTCGTGCAAACCCGAATCGTCGTATTGCGTGATGCATGGGCGCTGTTGAGGTTTTTCAACGACGACGAGTGCGCGATCGACCCGAAGGCCGCCGCCAAGGAGCTGGGACCGGATGCGGGGGTGGTGCTCGATGCCGCTGTGGCGGCACTCGGTGGCGTGACGGACTGGACCACAGCGCACATCGAGGCCGCGCTCAAGGCCGCGCTGGTGGAGAACCTGGCGCTGAAACCACGAAAAGCGTTCGGCCCTGTGCGGGTGGCCGTTACCGGAACATCGGTCAGCCCGCCGTTGTTCGAAGCCTTGGAGCTGCGGGGGCGCGAGCGCACCTTGCAGCGCCTGCGTGCGGCCCGCGACCGGTGCGGCTCAGGCGGCTAAGCTTTGGTAGTCTGCACGTCGGCCGCACCCGTGGCGAGCGGTTGGCCGCACGACGCTAGCTGGATCCGAAAATGGGTTCTGACCAGCGCTTTTAGGCAGCCAATGGGGTATGGTGTAATTGGCAACACAGCTGATTCTGGTTCAGCCGTTCTAGGTTCGAGTCCTGGTACCCCAGCAAGATATGCCCACCGCAAGCGGTTAGGCGGGCATGCCGAGTTGGGTTATGCTGACTGCTCGGATCGGTTCTGGCCCCGTCGTCTAGCGGCCTAGGACGCCGCCCTCTCACGGCGGTAGCGTGGGTTCGAATCCCATCGGGGCTACTCATCCACTGGCGTCTGCCGGCGCTGCCTAGCCAGCGACAACACTGGGTGCGGTCGAGCCGCCGACCGGCATGTGCGGCAGTCCGAGTTTGCGATGGTCCCACGAGCGGGTGCGGCGTGTGACGATGCGCACAGCCACCCGCTTATGCATCATCTGGTCGACGGCTGGTTTGAACTCATCGCTGTAGGGGCCGGTGTAACGCTCCCAGACGCTGACACCGACGCGGAAGATGGCATCGGGATCCTCGACGATCTCGGCGATGCCCTCGAGGGACACCCCGCGCAGTGTGTCGTAGGTGTCGCCGTCCTCGATCAGGAAGCTCACCCGCGGGTCGCGCCTGAGATTGACCGCCTTTTGCGACTTGGCTTTGGTCTCCAGCCAGATCTCGCCGTCGACCACGCCGTACCACATCGCGGTCAGGTGCGGCTGGCCACTGGGTCCGATGGTGGCCAGCGTGCCCGTGCGGCTGCGGGCGACAAAATCGGCGATCTCGGCCTCCGACATGACAATCTGCGCGCGCTGATTGGCTCCCATGGCGTCAGTCTGTCAGTTCGTGATTTCAGGGCTGCGCCCACACCGGCGAATTCGATTCTGCGACGACGGCATCGAGCGTGCGCTGAGGGCAAGAATTGGGCCTTGATCTCGCCGTAGCCGCACGGTCGACGCCGTAGACGCGCAGTCGACGCCGTAGACGCGCAGTCGACGCCGTGGACGCACAGTCGACGCCGCAGCCGCGCAGTCGAGGACGCTGAAGGGAAGCGTCAAAGGCGCCGAGTGATGGCATCGGCTGCAGCCAATAAGTCGGCAGCCCAACGCGCGCCGGGCTGGCGGCCCATCCGATCGATCGGTCCGGACACCGAAATAGCGGCGATCACCGCTCCGCCGGCATCCCGCACCGGTGCCGAGACACTGGCCACGCCGGGCTCGCGTTCGGCAACGCTTTGCGCCCATCCGCGCCGCAGCACATCCGCTAGCGCGCGCCCGCTGAACTTTGCGGCCGGCAGGATGGCTTGCTGGGTTGCCGCGTCGCTGTACGCCAGCAGCACCTTGGCGCCCGATCCCGCCGTCATCGGCAACCGCGCGCCAACGGGAACCGTGTCCCGAAGGCCGGCAGGTGGTTCCAGCGCGGCTATACAAATTCGCCAAATGCCGTCGCGACGGTACAGCTGCACGCTTTCGCCGGTGATTTCCCGCAGTTGCGCCAGCACCGCGGGGCTGGCGGCCAGCAGCGGGTCGTTGACATTGGCCGCCAATTCACTGACCGCGGGACCGAGCCGCCAGCGGCCCTCACCATCGCGAGCCAGTAGACGATGCACCTCGAGGCCGGCTGCCAATCGGTGCGCGGTAGCCCTAGGCATTCCAGTCCGGTCGCACAGTTCGGCCAAACCGCACGGAGATTCCGCGATCGCGTACAACACACCCACGGCTTTGTCGAGCACTCCAATGCCGCTATCATGTCTCATATACAGATATTAGCGTCTCACATTGTGAGAAGACGATCAGATCGGTCGGCCAGGCGAAAACCAGAGAATCGAGGCAAGCATGTCAGTTCCGCGCACGTTGGCGCAGAAAGTATGGGACGACCATGTTGTGGCGTCCGGTGATGGCGACGGCCCAGACCTCATCTACATCGACCTGCATCTCGTGCACGAGGTCACCAGTCCGCAGGCCTTCGACGGACTGCGGCTGGCCGGCCGTCGGGTGCGGCGGCCCGACTTGACGCTTGCCACCGAGGATCACAACGTGCCGACCGTCGACATCGATAAACCAATTGCCGACCCGGTGTCGCGCACCCAGGTCGAAACGCTGCGGCGCAACTGCGCCGAATTCGGCATCCGCTTGCACCCGATGGGTGATATCGAGCAGGGAATCGTGCATGTGGTGGGACCGCAGTTGGGCCTCACACAGCCGGGAATGACGATCGTCTGCGGCGACAGCCACACTTCGACCCACGGCGCTTTCGGTGCGCTGGCGATGGGAATCGGCACCTCCGAGGTCGAACACGTGCTGGCGACTCAAACGCTGCCGCTGCGGCCGTTCAAGACGATGGCAGTCAACGTCGAGGGTCAGCTGCCTGCCGGAGTAACCGCCAAGGACGTCATTTTGGCGTTGATCGCCAAAATCGGCACCGGCGGCGGACAGGGGCATGTCATCGAATACCGGGGCAGTGCCATCGAATCGATGTCTATGGAAGGCCGGATGACGATCTGCAATATGAGTATCGAAGCCGGCGCGCGTGCGGGCATGGTGGCGCCGGATGAGATCACCTACGAATTCTTGCGGGGCCGCCCGCACGCGCCGCCGAGTACGCAGTGGGCTGGCGCAGTGGGGGTTTGGAATCCGCTGCGCACCGACCCCGGCGCCGAGTTCGACACCGAGGTCCACCTGGACGCGGC
>NZ_CAXUCH010000021.1:0-33402 GCF_964249325.1 uncultured Mycobacterium sp.
GCCGCCCGCTCCGCCGGCCGGGCTGCCGCCGGAGCAGCCTGCGCCACCGCCTCCGCCACCGAATCCACATCCCCTGTTGACCCGGGTCCTCGAGCACATCCACGGCCACCACGACCCACCGCCAGACGAGCCGGCACCGGGGCAGGTGCCGCCACCGAACGGGGCTGCACCACCGCCATAAGCTACCTGCGGGCGGGTTAGTCAGTCAGTAACGCGCGCTAACCCACTAGCGAGAGCGCGTGCGAGCGACGCAGCTTGCCCGACGGCGTCTTGGGGATGGTGCCGGGAGCCACCACGACCACCCTTCGCGGCCGGACATCGACGTCGTGGAACACCTCGTGGGCGACCTCATGCTCCATTCGCCGCACCTCGGTCGCATCGTTGGAGGCATTGGACTCGACGACTACGGCGAAGGTCTCCCGCGGGTGCCCCGCATGCAGACGCACCGCGGCCGCACAGCCGGGCCGAACGCCATCGACCCGGCCGGCCGCCCGCTCGATGTCGGTCGGGTAGATATTGCGGCCGGCCATGATGATGACGTCCTTGACCCGACCGCACACGACGACGTGACCGTTTTCCGTCAGATAACCCAGATCGCCGGTGTCATACCAGCCGTGCTGGTCCGGTCCGGGGATGAACCCGCCCATTGTGGCGTAACCTGCCGCCACCGGCTCACCACGCACCTGAATCACTCCGACACCCCGGCTGGGCAACACATTGGCATCCTCGTCCACGACGCGGACGTCCAGGCCCCGCAGCGCAGGACCCAGACAGGCCAGCCGGCGGGTGTTGCCCTTGCTGGCCGGGACTGCGTGGCGAAGCACCGCCAGCAGGTCGGCGTCGACCTCGTCGACGACCAGCCCGGCACCGCACTCTGAAAACGACACCGCCACCGTGGTTTCGGCCATGCCGTATGCCGGCACGATCGCCTCGCGCTTCAGGCCAAACGGCGCACCGGCCTCACAGAGATCCTCGACGTCGGCAGGTTCGACTTGCTCGGCGCCCGATAGCGCCCACCGCAGGCTGGACAGATCGAACTGACCGGGCATCGCTTGTTTACGCAGCCGCTTGGCGAGCAGCGAATAAGCGAAGTTGGGCGCGGCGGTCATCGTGCCGCGGTATTTGTCGATCAGCCTGGCCCAAAGCAGCGTGTCGCGGAGGAAGTCCATCGGGGTGATCTTGATCAGCTCCGCGCCGAAATACATTGGCACGGCGAGGAATCCGGTCATCCCCATGTCGTGGAACAACGGCAGCCAGCTGACAATGACGTCGGTCGCAAGGTCGTACTTGGCGCCGATGAACATCGCTTCGGCATTGGAAACCACATTGCGGTGCGTGATCCGGACGGCTTTCGGCGAGCCGGTGGAACCCGATGTCAGCTGCATCAGTGCGACGTCGTCTTCGCCCGTATCCACTGGATCGATCGGATCGGCAGCGAGCAGTTGCTCGACTGTTACCACCCGCAGCCCGAGCTCGTCGAGCAGCGGCGCCGCGGCCATGAACGGGTCGGAGACGATGACGACCCGCGCCTCGATCACGCCGATAACCGAAGCGGTCTCGGCCGCCCACAGTCGCAGGTCTGTCCGCGGCGTGGGTTGATGCAACATCGTCAAGCTTGCGCCCCGCATCCAAAGGCCTTGTGCGGTCGGGGCGATTTCGACCGGGGCGCCGGCGAGCACGGCGACAGCGTCACCATGACCGACGCCGGCAGCTGCCAAGCCGCCAGCTACTCGTCGAGCGCGTTCGTGCACTTGTGCCCAGCTGTGCCGGACCGGGGCGTGGGGCTCACCGGTTGTCATCCCGTTGCGGCTGCTAAGAGCGTTGCCGTACATGATCTCGCAAAATCTGCTCACGGCAGCCCCTCGTGCACATTTCTAGACACGCTTGCGCTTGTTGTACCAGAGCCCTCGCTAAATCGCGGGATTTTCGTCAATCGCCGCGATGGTGCTTGAGAAAAATCCGCCAATTGCGGAGGTGACATCTGCGACGCTCCATCAACGACGCCGTGCTATCGCAGACGGCAACTCACGGGCGAGCCCCCGACGAACCTGCGACCGCCAAATGCTAGCCGAAAAAACGGTCCCACCCGTGGACGGACCGATATGTCGGCTCCTTGTTATCAAACTGTCGCAGCAACGCTATAACGATCTCCGCCGTTGCATTGCCGCAGTGAGGTCAATATTGAAGCGGCTCAAGTACTTTCCGTCAGCGCCGTATGCTGCGGCTCACGCGGCCCCACGTCGAGCCGAAACGGCGGGTACTCGTCGCGCATCAGCCCGCTGTACGCGTGCACCCGGATAGTCCAGCGGTTGAGGCCGAGGATGAAGTCGTAGAGCCCCTTTGGATAGCGCCCAGTGAACAGCAGAGCCACCACGGCGAATATCAGCAGAATCGTCATCAGTGATGGCAGCACATAGCCGGCCCATTCATTCGGCCCAAGCCGCAGATAACGCCAACCGGGAGTGAAGAACGCGGTGAGGATGACGTACTGCGGGAGGACGAGCAGCCACCACTTGATCAGTACCAATCCTCGGCTGAGCCGCTCGGGATAGTCGATCTCCAAGTCGGCGGGGTAATCCTGCTTCGACTGCAGGCTGAACGGCGGGTACTTGTCAGTACCAAGTGCCATCAGAGCGTAGAAGGCTACCCGCCAGCGCCAACGCTTGACACCTAGGCTGAAGTCGAACAGTGCGCGCGGGTATTTGCCGGCAATCAGGATCGCGAAAAAGGCGATCACGGTGACGACGAGATTCGCGATGTGCAAGAAGATCAGCACAATGTAGTGAGGGATGGCGAGAATCCATTTGACCAACCATTGCCAGCGTGACAACGCGGGGTCGAGGTCGCCTCGAACGCGGACGGGATAATCGGCGGCTTCCGGTCGCATGATTGGCGGCTCCTTATGCGCTTCGGCCCGATCGATGAGCCCCCTGATTCTGTCGTTTTCCACGCCGGGAATCCAGCATTTCTCCGTTGACATTTCGGCAATTAATCGGCCAACGTGGCGTCGGCGGCGGTGGCGAGCACCGCGAGGTGATCGTCGACTGACGCCAAGCCTGCGCCCATAGTGTTGATGGAGACATGGGAGGCGCCGGCGGCAGCCCAGCGGCGCACATCGTGGACAAGTTGTTCGGGATTACCTCGCCAGGAGACTCGGCCCTCCATGGCAATCTGCGCGGGGTCTCGGCCGGCCTCAGTGGCCGCTTGATGCACCAGCCGCAGCGCTTCGTCGAGCTGTGGTCCGGGTCCGACCATCGGGAACCAACCATCGGCGAGCCGACCCGCGCGGCGATACGCGCGGGGTGAGGATGCACCGAACCACACCGGGATTGGCCGCTGCAGCGGCAGCGGCGCCAGGCCGGCGCCGGTGACTTGGTGCCAACGGCCGCGGTAGGTCACGGTCTCCTCGGTCCAGAGCCGGCGCATCAGGTCGACCTGCTCCTCGCAGCGCCGGCCTCGCGTCGAGAAGTCTTCGCCAAGTGCCTGGTATTCCACAGCGTTCCAGCCCAGACCCACCCCGAGACGTAACCGCCCGCGGCTGAGCAGATCGACCTCTGCGGCCTGCTTGGCCACGAGAACGGCCTGGCGCTGCGGCAGAATCACAATGCCGGTCACCAGCTCCAGCGAGGTGGTCACAGCCGCGAGGTAGCCGAACATCACCAGCGGCTCATGGAATGTGCTGTGCAAGTCGTATGGCCCGTCCCAGCCGACGTGGATGTTCGGGTCGGCACCCACAACGTGGTCGTAGGCGAGCAAATGGTTGAACCCGAGCCCTTCGACCTGTTCGGCGTAGGCACGCACCGCACCGGCGTCGGCGCCAATCTCCGTTTGCGGGAACACGACTCCGATTCGCACGGGGCCTCCTATTCCTTCGTGTGCTGCGCGCTGAACGACACCGTGACCTCGTCGGCAACCTTCACCGAGCCCATCAGCAGCGAGTACTGCTTGACACCGAAATCGGATTGGCGGACGGTTGCTTGGCCGGACATCCGCCAGGCGTCGCCAAGATCGTCTGTGCGCAGTTCGATTTCGCGGTCTTGCGTCTTTCCGTGGATCTTCAGTGTCCCGGTGAGACGGTACCCGCCATCGGTCTTGTCGATGGTCCCGGTGGTGAAGCGGATCTCGGGGAAGCGGCCCGCTTCCAGCGATCTCAACGCATTGGACCGAACCAACGTCTTCTCCGCCGCGGACAGCCCTTTCACACCGCCTTCGCCGCGCAGCACGTCCAACGAATTCACGTCGACGACGAGCTCAGCGCTGACAGGTTTGTCACCGACCCACCGCACTGTTGCCGTCCACCGCTTCATCGCAATGGTGAGACGATGACCCATTTTCGCGGCTCTGCCGGTGACGCCGGTGCGTACCAGGAGCTCACCGTCGGATGCATCCAGGGTCCACGCCGAGTCGGCCACGGACCGACTGTAGTCCGCAATGACTGCCCGGCTCCTTCTCAGGTCACTCGGTGGCCTGCGCTGTCCCCGGGCGCGTCACATGGTGAGCACGATGCGGTAGCGCGGCCGTCCCTGCTCCATGGCGGCGTAGGCGTCTGCCGCTTCAGCTAAGGCTCGTTCCTCGATCCAGGCCCGCACACCGGACAGCACGGCGAAATGCATGGTTTCCTCGACGTCGCGGGATGTGCCGGAGGGATGACCGGTGATACTGACGCCCGGATTGATCAACTGGAGCGGACTGACTGGCAGCGGTTCGGGCGTGACACCGATGGCGACAAGTTCACCGCAGGGCAGCAGCCCACCCAGCGTCGCGGCCATCGCCGCTGAATTCCCAGCGGTGGCAAGCACAACCGCTACACCGCCGAGTGCCCGCAGTGCTTCGGTGACATCGTTTTTCGTGGAGTTGATGTAGTGGTGGGCACCAAGCTGGCGCGCGTCGTCGGCTTTGTCGGTGCCGCGGGCGATCGCGACCGTCTCAAAGCCCATTGCCCGGCTGAACTGAACCCCAAGGTGTCCCAGACCGCCGATCCCTAGAACGGCGACACGATCACCCGCCACCGCCTTCGTCTGGCGCAGCGCGTTATAGGTGGTGACACCGGCGCAGCCCATCGGCGCGGCTTCGGCGAAGGACAGCTCGGACGGGATGCGGGCCAGCGCATTGGCCGGGACGGTCACCGATTCCGCGTAGCCACCGGGATATTGCCAGCTGGGCACTTTGAGGTTTTCGCAATGGATGAAGATCCCTTTTCGGCATGGGATGCAACGGTTGCAGTTACCCCCAAACCACCCGACTGCGACGCGGTCACCCACTGCGAAGTCGTCTACACCCGCACCGACTTCGGCGATAGTGCCGGCGATCTCATGCCCGGGAGTCAGTGGCCACGACATCTCCGGGAAGCCGCCATGGACGAAAGCCCGGTCGCTGCCACAGATCCCGCATGCGGCAACGTCAAGTCGCACCTCGCCGCGGCCAGGTGACGTGGTGTCTACGTCGGTGAGGTCCAAAGACCCGCCCGCAGATTTGACTTGGACAGCCTGATGAGTCGCCATATGCGAAAGCTATTGCGCCACAGGGCATTTATCCCCTGAGCCACCATTGTAGGCGACTTGCCAGTGCTTGATGCCGTTCAACCATCCCGAGCGCAACCGCTCCGGCTTGGATATCGGCTTCAGATCCGGCATGTGGTCGGCGATCGCGTTGAACATCAGGTCGATGGTCATCCGGGCCAGGTTCGCGCCGATGCAGTAATGCGCGCCGGTGCCGCCAAATCCGAGGTGCGGGTTGGGGTCTCGCAGAATATTGAAGGTGAATGGGTCGTCGAACACATCCTCATCGAAGTTGGCCGACCGGTAGAACATGACCACCCGCTGACCTTTCTTGATCTGCACACCCGATAGTTTGTAGTCCTCGAGCGCAGTGCGCTGAAACGACGTGACCGGGGTCGCCCACCGCACGATCTCGTCGGCCGCGGTGGCGGGGCGCTCCTTCTTGTACAGCTCCCACTGATCCGGGTGTTCGGTGAACGCCATCATGCCCTGCGTGATCGAGTTACGGGTGGTCTCGTTACCGGCGACCGCCAGCAGGATGACGAAGAACCCGAACTCGTCCTCGGAGAGTTTGTGACCGTCGACGTCGGCCTGGATCAATGTGGTAACCAGGTCGTCGCCGGGGTTTTTGGCCTTCTCCGCCGCCATCTGCATCCCGTACATGATCAGCTCGACTGAGGCGGTGATTGCGTCGTTGCTGGAGAACTCCGGATCCATGTCGCCGACCATCTGATTCGACCAGTGGAACAGCTTCTTGCGGTCCTCCTGCGGCACACCCATCAGCCCGGCGATGGCTTGCAGTGGTAGCTCGCAGGACACCTGCTCGACGAAGTCGCCGGAACCCTCGGCTGCCGCCGCCTTGACGATGCGCTGCGCACGTTCGTTCAGGTCGTCGCGCAGCCGCTCCACCGCCCGCGGGGTGAAGGCCCGCGAGATGATCTTGCGCAACCGGGTGTGCTGGGGTGCGTCCATGTTGAGCAGAACAAACTTGCCGCGCTCGACCTGTTCGCCGACGGTGCCGTCCCTGTACCGCGGCAGCGCGGTCTTTCTCAGGCTGGAGAAGACGTCGCTGCGCAGCGAGATCTCTTTGACGTCCTTGTGCTTGGTCACCACCCAGAAACCGCCGTCGTCGAACCCGCCGGCGCCGAGTGGCTGTTCGTTCCACCAGATCGGCGCGACGCGGCGCATCTCGGCCAGCTCTTCGACCGGTAGTCGCTTGGCGTAGATATCGGGATCGGTGAAATCAAACCCAGGAGGAAGAGTCGGAGTCGGCATCGATGCGCTCCTACGAATACGAGTTGGGTGCGACGCGTTCTAGCCCAGTAAAGCACCGCGACAACCGAGATGACAGGACTTCTGGTTGGATGGCGGCCACCGGATTGAAACGTGTTCCTGGGGTCGCGAGGAGGCAGGCGCCGCAAAACAATCTTGCGCGGACTCGGCGCTGGTTATGCTCTGGTGCACGCCGCCGGCGCACTCGATCGAGCCGGTGACATCGACGTCGAAGGTGGAGCATGATTCGCGAACTCGTCATCGCCGCGGCCGTCTCAGGAGCCGCTCTTGCCGTCGCGCCGGTCGCCGCTGCCGATCAGCAGCGTTACAACGGAGACGTACCGGGAATGAACTATGACGCGTCGCTGGGGGCACCGTGCGACAACTACGAGCGGTTCATTTTCGGACGTGGCCCCGATGGTGAAGCCGAGGCCTGCCATTTCATCACCCACCAGTTTCCGGCGGCAGAGACCGGCTACTGGGTGATCTCCTACCCGCTCTACGGTGTGCACCAGCCGGGGGAGCCGTGCGCTAGCTATGCCGATCCGCGGGGATCGGCGGCACAGACGCCCGACGGACTTCCGCTGACGTGTACCCAGGCTCAGGGCTGGGTGGTCGGGTCGCTGACCGGAGGCGGATTCCCCATTGTCGGGGGTGGATTCCCCTCGGACACCAGCATCCGCGACTAGGTCAAACCTCGATTGCGGATAGCGGCGTCGTATCGGATCTGCGCCGCTCACGGACCCATCGACGCTTTCCGTCGGCCCGTGTCTACAGTGGGTCCAAGCGAAGCTGCGACACAGAGGAGTCTCTGATGGAGTTCAGTCCTAGGGATGCGCTCGACGCGGTGAGGGACGTCGTTGCCAACGCCGTCGAAAAGGCCTCGGACATGGTGGAATTCGCCGGCGACATCGTCAGGGGAGACGTCGCCGGCGGCACGCAGGGTATTATCCAGAGCTCAATGGACATCGCCACCTACGCGGCCGACACGGCGAAAGAGGTGTTCACCGGCCAATACGCCGGCGACCGTGAGTAACTAGCCGCCGGCCGCCTCGAGCATCGGCGTCAGTTCAATCAGGACGTCGTCCAACGGGGCGTGGTCGCGGTGAGTGTGGCACAGGATGACGGCGCCTTCGATGGCCGCCACCAGGAGGGTGGCCACCCGTGCGGCGCGCGCGGAGTCGGTGCCGCGATTGAGGAGCAGCTCCTGCAGTTTGGCCTGCCACTGTGTGAAGACTTCAAGTGCCAGCGCGGCGGCCTCGGCGGATCCTGATGGGCGTCGACGGCGACGGCGACCACGGGGCAGCCGGCTAGGTAGTCGGTGTCGCGCAGGGTCTTTTTCCAGAACCGGACGAAGCCGTCGAGTGCTTGCACCGGGTCGCCGGATTGGACGGTGGCATCGATGCGGGACGTGATGTAGTCGGCGGCATGGCGCACGGCGGCCAGAATCAATTCATTCGTCCGCCGGGGAAGTCGACGGCCAGTACCCGCTGGTGCTGTCGGCCGGTGAACGCCGCGCGTTCACGGCGAATACCATTTACCGCGATCCCTCCTGGCGACGCCGCGATCCCACGGGAGCACTACGCATCAGCCCACAAAACGCCCAACGTCTCGGACCGCACGACGGCGGCCTGGCCCGCGTCACCACCGCCGCCGGAACGGCACAGGCCGTCGTCGAGATCACCGACATGATGCAACCCGGCCACATTTCGCTGCCCAACGGCTTGGGCGTCGACCACCCTGACCACGGACGTGTCGGCGTGGCACCCAATGAACTGACGTCACTCGAGCTGCGCGACGCCTTCGCCGGAACACCGTGGCACAAACATGTGCCGGCCCGGGTGGAAGCCGTTTAGACCGCCGCGGCCTCGTTGAGCTCGTTGAGCCTGTTCGTCGCTTCGAGGTACTCCTGCACCCAGCGTTCGATGACTGCCGCCGTCTTTTCGACCTTGGTGAATTGTCCGACGACCTGTCCGACCGGATTGAACGCCACGTCGACGGACTCGTTCGGGTACTTGTTCGTGGCCCGCACGGCCATGCCCGAGACCATGTATTGCAGCGGCATACCCAGCGGCTGCGGGTTTTCCGGTTGCTCCCAGGCTTCGGTCCAATCGTTGCGCAGCATCCGGGCCGGCTTACCGGTGAACGAGCGACTGCGCACGGTGTCGCGGCTGGTCGCCTTGGCGTAGGTCGCCTGCTGGACAGGAGTGTTCGACGCTTCTTCGACCATCAGCCACTGGGAGCCGGTCCATGCGCCCTGGGCACCCAGCGCCAACGCCGCGGCGATCTGCTCGCCGCTGCCGATGCCACCGGCTGCCAGTACCGGTACCGGCGCCACCTCCTTTACGGCTTGCGGCCACAACACGATTGAGCCGATCTCGCCGCAGTGCCCGCCGGCCTCGCCACCCTGGGCGATGATGATGTCGACCCCAGCGTCGGCATGTTTACGGGCCTGCGACGGTGACCCGCACAAGGCCGCCACTTTGCGGCCGGATTCGTGGATGTGCTTGATCATGTCCGCCGGTGGAGTGCCGAGCGCATTGGCGATCATCGAGACCTTCTGGTGCTTCAAGGCCACTTCGACCTGCGGGGTGGCGGTGGCCTCTGTCCAGCCGAGCAACTGCAAGCTGTCCTCGTCGGCATCCTCGACCGGAACGCCGTGCTCGGCCAGGATCTTGCGGGCGAAATCCAGGTGCTCCTGCGGCACCATCGACCGCAGTTTCTCGGCCAGCTCCTCAGCCGACAGGTGCGCGTCCATGCCCTCGTATTTATTGGGGATGACGATGTCGACACCGTAGGGGTGATCGCCGATGTGATCGTCGATCCAGTTGAGCTCGATCTCCAGCTGTTCCGGCGTGAATCCGACCGCGCCCAGCACCCCGAAACCGCCGGCTTTGCTCACCGCGACCACGACGTCGCGGCAGTGGGTGAAGGCGAAGATCGGGAACTCAATGCCGAGTTCGTCGCAGATTGCCGTGTGCATGCCTGCTCCTGAGGGCGGTAGGCGAATTGAAACGTGTTCTAGTTTAGTACGCGCTCGACCACGGTGGCCAGCCAGCCCGGACCATCGGGGTCGGGTGGACACTACGACCTGTCTGCGAGCAGCCGCTGATTACGGTGCCAGCTGCTGGTGTGACGTGGTGACGCCGCGGACTACGGCGACGCACACGTCGGCGCAGGCAGCCGCCAGTTCGGCGGTGGTTTCCTGGGGATCCTTAAGCCAGGCGTCGATGATCTGGTTGACGCCGCCGACGATGAACACCGCGCCCCGGCGCAACTCTGCATGAGGCGGCGTGTCGGCGCCCAGGACGTCGGGGGCGTAGTGGATAACCAACTCGGTGAGCTTGTCGAGGACCTGTGTGCGGTGTTCGGTGAGCCCCGGAACGCTGGTCAGGTCGCTGGTGGTGATGCGGTGGATATGGGGGTCGGCGGCAATGATGTCGAGGAACGCGGTCAGCGCCGAACGCAGTTTGTCCGTGAGGGTGCCAGGGTTGCCGACGCCGGCGGCGACCAGCGCGTCGAGCAATTCGTCACGAACGTCATCAGAGACGGCAAACAGCAGCGCGTCGCGATTCGGGAAATGCTCGTAGAAGTACCCGGGATGAAGCAGACGCGACCATTGTTCGACCGAGCGCTCGCCGAAGGGATCGCCAACGTGCCCGAGGCACCAGCACCGTTGCGCGAGTTCTTCGTTCGGGTCGAGACGATCCCGGACTGGGTCGACAGCGACACCGTGCGCCGAGGACAGCGGGCGCTGCGCAGAGGTGGCGCCGACGGCATGTAGATCGCGCGCGACGTGGCACTTCTGGGCGGGTATCAGTTCTCGGGCTTCAACAAGACCCTGTTACGGACCGGTGCGCTGGAGAAGGGATCGAACCAGCGTTTCGCCGAGACGATGCAGTGGGCGATCGACGTGATTTCCGAAAACGGCTTGACCCCGCTCGGCGCCGGTTACCGCTCCACGCTTGCGGGTGCGGCTGATCCATGCATTAGTGCGACGTCATGTGGCCGCGATGCCAGACTGGCGCGGCGACGAGTGGGCATACCGCTCAACCAGACCGACATGGCCGCCACGCTGGTCGGGGCACTGATCGCCCCGCCGGCCGCCGCGATCGGGATGGGGATGGTGCTCAGCCCGGCTGAACTCGACGCGATCGCGCACCTGACCCGTTACCTCGGCTGGCTGATCGGCGTGCAGGACGAGTGGCTGCCCGGTAGCTTCCGCGGCGGCGTACGCGTGCTCTACCACACCCTCACCGCGCTTTCGAATGCCGACGAGTCCACCAGGCAGCTGGCGGGTCCGATGGCAGACGACCCGCTGCTCTGGCACTACCGCAGCATGGCGGAGCTGCGTCGCCGCATTGCACGCGCCCAGCACCTGTCGGTGACGAGCGGCTTTGGGTCCACGCGCGATGCGCGCGCTGGGCTTGCTGGCCTACGTGCCGCCGTGGTATCCACTGTTGCGGATTCCGGTCAACATCGCCCGCAGCATTGCTGCCCTTACTCTGCCCGGGGGGATAGACCGCGCTGCTGCCCGCGGCTACCGCGAGCGAAAAGCCCTGTTGCGCACCATGATCGGCGACGGCGAAGCCACGATCGGCGACTCCGCTGCGCACGTGAGTAACGTTGCCTGACACCGGACTATCCGTCGTCCGTCTACGCTGCCTAGCTATGGCCATTCGCGTCGCTCACATCGGCACCGGAAACGTCGGTCGCCTCGCGCTGACCCAGCTCATCGCCGACCCGCGGTACGAACTGGTCGGAGTGTGGGTGTCGTCGGAAGACAAGGTCGGCAAGGACGCGGGAGAGCTGGCGGGGCTCGACGGGTCCACGGGAATCGCCGCGACCAACGATCTGGACTCACTGCTGGCCGGCCGACCCGACTGTGCGGTCTATTGCGCGATGGGCGACAACCGGCCGCTCGAGGCCCTCGCGGACTGCCGGCGTCTGCTGGCCGCCGGGATCAACGTGGTCGGTTCCGCGCCGGGGATACTGCAATTCCCGTGGCAGCTGATGCCCGACAAGTACATCGCACGTGTCGAAGACGCTGCACGCGTTGGCAATTCGAGCATATTCATCACCGGTGTCGACCCGGGGTTCGCCAACGACCTGATCCCGTTCGCGCTGACCGGCACCTGTCAGCGCGTCGAGGCGGTGCGCTGCATGGAGATGGCCGACTACGCCACCTACGACGGCGCGACCGTGATGTTCGACGTGATGGGCTTCGGCAAGCCGCTCGAGGAACTTCCGATTCTGTTCCAGCCGGGCGTACTGAGCATCGCGTGGGGCACCGCGATCCGGCAGCTGGCGGCCGGGCTGGGGATCGAGGTCGACGACATGACCGAAACATGCGAGCGCGAGCCGGCGCCGGAAGCCTTCGACATCGCCGCCGGCCACATCCCCAAGGGCAGCGTTGCCGCGATGCGATTCGAGATTCGCGGCATGGTCGACGGGCGGCCCGCCATTGTGATCGAGCACGTGACCCGGTTGCGCGAAGACCTACGCCCCGACTGGCCGCAGCCCGCCCAACCCGGCGGCTCATATCGCGTCGAGATCACCGGTGAGCCGTCCTACGCCGTCGACATCTGCCCGAGCAGCCGCCACGGCGACCACAACCACGCCGCGATCGTCGGGGCGGCGGGCCGGATCGTCAACGCCATCCCCGCCGTGGTGGCGGCCCCTCCGGGAATCCGCACGACGCTCGACCTGCCGCTGATCACCGGGCCACGCTGGAACGGGTTCTAGTCAGCTGAGGTAGCCTGACCCGTCATGGGACGCGTGGACGGAAAAGTTGCACTGATCAGCGGCGGCGCGAGGGGTATGGGTGCTTCTCATGCCCGGCTGCTGGTAGCCGAGGGCGCCAAGGTCGTGATCGGCGACATCCTCGACGAGGAAGGCAAGTCGCTGGCCGACGAGCTGGGGGAGGCGGCACGCTATGTGCACCTCGACGTCACGCAGCCCGATCAGTGGGAGGCGGCGGTTTCCGAGGCCGTGCAGGAATTCGGCAAATTCAACGTTCTGGTCAACAACGCCGGCATCGTGGCGCTCGGGCAGCTCAAGAAATTCGACCTCGCCAAGTGGCAGAAGGTTATCGACGTCAACCTCACCGGCACGTTCCTCGGGATGCGGGCGGCCGTCGACCCGATGATCACCGCGGGCGGCGGCTCGATCATCAACGTGTCCTCGATCGAGGGCCTGCGCGGCGCCCCGATGGTGCACCCATATGTGGCCTCCAAGTGGGCGGTTCGCGGGCTGTCCAAGTCGGCCGCATTGGAGCTGGCGGCGCACAACATCCGAGTCAACTCGATTCATCCGGGCTTTATCCGCACTCCGATGACCAAGCACATTCCCGACGACCTCGTCACCATCCCGCTGGGGCGGCCGGGCGAGTCGATCGAGGTCTCGACGTTCGTAGTGTTTCTGGCCAGCGACGAGTCGGCGTATGCCACCGGTTCGGAATTCGTCATGGACGGGGGCCTGGTGACCGACGTTCCGCACAAGATCTAACTCGTGCCGGACGTCCGCCGTCTAACCGATAACACAGGGTCAGCGGCATTTCTCGATGATGGACTCGGCGAAGCGCTCGATCGCCGGCCGGAACCGCTCGGCAGACTCCGTCGATGATCTCGAACGGCTCGTTGTCGCGTCCGTAGCTGCGCCGCAACGCATTTCACTTCTGCACGTAATTAACCGCCTCATCCCAGCTGTACGCTGTGCCGACCCATCCGTCGCACAGCCGCGCAGCACGGTGCAAGGCGGCATCGGATTCGCCGCCGCAGAAAATCGGCACCGGGTGTTTTGGATGGGGTTCGAGCATCAGCTCGGGCACCTGATAGTAGCGCCCACTCCACGACACCCAGCCGCCCTGCCACAAGGCGCGCAGCGCCGGGATCATCTCGTCCAATCGCTTGCCCCGGTTGGTGAATTCTTGGCCCATCACGTCGAATACCTCACGCATCCAACCCGCTTGGACCGCCAGTGAGACCCGGCCCGCGGAGATCACCGACGCGGTGGCCACCTGCTTGGCCACCTCCAGCAGCGGGCGAGCGGGTGCGACGTAGACGGCGTTGGAGAACCGCAGCCGGGTCGTCACCGCTGCCATCGCCCCGATCAGGACCCGCGAGTCGGGCCAAGCGGTTTCGGTGACCACAGGTGGGCGGCCGGTCGGCGAGAGGTATGGCGATGAGAGGTGACGTGGATAGATCAGATGGTCGGCGCACACCACGCCGTCATAGCCGGTTTCGTCGAACATCCGCGCCACGGCGACCCGAAGCACCGGCCAGCCCTGCTCGACAGCGACCGCGGCAAGCCGCGACCGGGCGTTCACTGGACGCGGATATCCGACACGTGACATTAGCGCGACGTCTTCGTCGCCGTCGGCGTAGAAGTAACTGTCTTGCAGTGCAACGTTATTGACGGCGCAGAACCGTTCTACCGCTGCCGCTTTGTTGACGCCCCAGACGATCGGCTTGACGACCCCGCCGGTCAATCGCCCCTGTTCGTCGACTTCGAAGTGGTTGCACAACACGTGGGGTATCCCAAGGAAGCGGGCCACGGGTTCGGCATGGATCGTCAGCGCCGACGAACTGAGCACCACGGTATGGCCCCGCTGCTGGTGTGCTCGCACGATGTCATGCATGCTCGGGTAGAGGCGGGACGCGATGCGGTTCGCGAACAGCCGCTCACCCAGCTGGTGAAGCGCTTCAAGCGATTCGCCTCGCAAATAGCCTGCGCCCCTAACGACGAGCTGCTCGAATTCCACCCGGCCGAGCCGATACCGCATCATGGCCTCGACGACTCCCAAGACCTCGCCGATCCGGGCCTGCCGGCGCCGAATCCGGTGACCGGCGTGAGCCGCCGCGGTGAACCCGGCGACCAGCGTCCCGTCCAGGTCGAAGAACGCACCGACCCCGCCTCCGGCTGGACTTGCCTCGATCTCGGCGATGGCATCGTCCAGGCGCCTTGAGACCATCGTTTTACCGTGTCGCCGTGATGTATTGGGAATGCATGATGCTGTCGATGCGACGGTCGACGTCCGCTGGGGTGCGGCCGTACGCTGCCTGCAGCTCAGGGTTGGTGCGGATCGGGTCGACGGCCCACCCGTGGGCGGCCAGCCAGTCGGCCGGACTCGTCTTGTCCTCGTCGTAGGTCAAAGCGGAAAAGTCGACTTCGCCGGACATGTTGACGCCGGGGTGAGTCGCTTCCAAAGCGGAAAGTTGCGCTTGGTCCAGGCGCGAACCAAGGGCACCGACCGCAACTCGGCTACCCGGTGCAGAAAGCTCGTGGATGCGTTCGAAGAGCGCATGTTGTGCTGCGCCGGTCAGGTACGGCAGTACCCCCTCCACCGACCAGGCGGTGCGTTGCCGCGGTTCTAATCCGGCAGCCCGCAACGGAACTGTCCAGTCGTCGCGCAGGTCGGCTGCAACGCTTATCCGGCGCGCTGTCGGTTTGGCGCCGTGCTCGGCGAGCACACGCTCTTTGAACTCAAGGACTTTCGCTTGGTCGACCTCGAAAATCGTTGTTGCGGCTGGCCATCCGAGCCGGTAGGCACGCGAGTCCAATCCGGCCGCCACGATCACTGCCTGCCGTATGCCGTCAGCCGCCGCGGACCGAAAGAATTCGTCGAAAAATCGGGTTTGCACGCCATACAACCGCGGGAAGGCTGTCGCATCCTCGGAGGTTGCCGGATTCGCGAGCAGACCGGTCAGGTAGGGATCGGCCGAGGCTGTAATGAAATGCTGCGCATAGTCGTCTCGTGCCAGCGGCTCTGCGCTCAGGGCATGCACGGCACGCCAGCCGGCCACCAGTAACGCGGTGTAGCCCACGCTGCTGAGGATGTCCCACTGGTCGTTTTCGGAACGAACCCACTTCTTCTCCTCGGGCGCTGTCATCTGTCCGCCGTCCGGAACAGATAGGACCCGACCGTGATGACGCGATCGTCGGTTCCCTCGTCGTGCATGAGTGTGCGCACCGCCACCATTCCGTCTGCCCCGTCAAATGGTTCAGCCTCGACCCGGAAGGGACCCGATTTGCCGCGCGCAAATGACGCCGCATTCGCGGCGAGTTCGGGCAGTGCCCAGCGGCCGTCGGAGCGAAGGTGTCCGCGGAAGACCTGCCACAGCGGCGGTAAATCAGGCGAGTCGACTATTTCGATGGGGTCGACGGGCATCCGCTCGAGTCCCTCGGGCGGCGTGCCGATGCTGATGCCCTGACCTTCGGTGAGCGCCAGCACCCGGGCTGGGCGGTCGGCATCGACGATCTGAGAGCGGCTAAACCCCATCTGCCGACCGCGTTTGAGCACCTCGGACACGATCTCGATGCGACGGACGTCTCGGCCGGGGTCGAGGATTTGGCACGAGTGAATGACCGGATTGGGTACCGCTTCCAAGTCGGACATGCCGCCGCCTTCTGGGGAGGCGATTCCGAGCACGGCCAGCAGCAGTCCGCCTGAGGCGTTGCGCATATCGCGGCGCAGCGTGACAGTGTCGTCGACCGGCCGGAGGTACATCGACGCGTAGCTGCGGCCGATGTAGCGGTAGCTCAATAGCCCGCCCCAGCGGCGGCGGAGCTCAGCGGCGTAGGCCTCGGGGTCACCGGCGACTTCCCGAATGTCGCGCAACATCCCGCCTCCCCCTTTCGTCGTGGCAACGTACCGGCAGCGGCAGGCACGTGATCGGCGTTCGCGCACTCATCGAGGCCCGGCGGCCTGTCGGCAACCAATAAACCGGCGGTCAGCCTGGGCTCGGCGGCCACAGCTGGTGATGGACTGCTTCCAGCGCGTCGAGAGTGGCCCGGGGGATGCCGGTGGCGCCTTCCCCACCCAGCTCGGCGCTGATCTGCTCCGCGAGTTCCCACACTGTCGTGTTGGTGTCCTGCGCCAATCGCACCAGCAGAACGAACGCCTGCTGGGCGCGGATACCGAAGTGCCGCTTCAGTATTCGCTTGACCCGGTTGATGGCGGCTTGGCTGGCGGGCCGCTCACCATGTCGCGGCCTGCGGAACAGCCCTGCCGCTGCGTCCCTTGACGGGTACACCGGCGCCGGTGCTAACTCGACGTTGGTGAGGTTCAGCAAACCAACGAGCCGCGTGACGACGGGCTGATCGGTGCACAGCCGGACGTTGCGGTTGTGCTGGCGGGCGCATTCGTCGAGCAGGAGCATCTGTTCGTGGCCGATGAATTGCAGCTCTTGAGCGTCAATGTTGACGGTGCGGTCGGCTACCAGCGGCAGAGTGCGCTGCAGGGTGGTGGCGAACAACTCGTCGCTGGCGTCGTCGACTTCGCCGATCAGCGCGAAATCGATGCCGTCCACGGGTTGGGCGTAGATCCGGAACATGACCGATCCGCGGCCTACGAACGGGTGCAAGCAGATGAGCTCTGATGCAGCCCGGCCGACTCGTGTCGTGTCGTATCCGCAGAGCGCAGAGAACGGCAACACCGCCATCTTCTGATCGACGAGGTACTCGAGGGCTGCCAACGCGTCG
This sequence comes from uncultured Mycobacterium sp., assembly GCF_964249325.1. Classification (NCBI taxonomy): domain Bacteria; kingdom Bacillati; phylum Actinomycetota; class Actinomycetes; order Mycobacteriales; family Mycobacteriaceae; genus Mycobacterium; species uncultured Mycobacterium sp. The sequence goes on from NZ_CAXUCH010000021.1 coordinate 17,253, forward strand.
CGTTGTTCGGTGGTGCGTGCCACCGGTGTGACATCGGAGACCGCGCGAAAACCTGTGTAGCCGTTGACGATCGCATCCTCTGCTGCCGCGAGATACTTGTCCACCGCCCTGTCGGCATCGATGACGTCGCTGCCCGGGTGATAGGGGTAGTACTCGTCCGCCGGCAGCACCTCGATGAGACCTGAATCGAGATGCTCGCGAATCGCCGGCATTGTCGCCAGCTCGGAGTAGAGGGTCTCGCGGGTGCCTTCCGCGGCATAGGCGATGCGCTGCTTATGCCGCAGTCCAACGGTGATGTATTCCGAGGCCCGGCATAAAAACTCCGCCCGGTCACGGTAGCCCCAGCCAAGATGGCCGAACGGAGCCATTCCGGCCGCCGACCGCACCGCCCCATGCTGACGCATCAGGCGACGTCCTCCACTCGAAGATAGGCGCGGATCGTCGTTGCCCCGGGCATGGTATGGCTGCGCAGCAAGTCGGCCACGGCGTTCACCACCCCGAGCCCGCGCCCGCAGGCGCTGTCACTTACATATGGGCGCCGCCCGGTGAGCGGATCGTCGAGGTAGCCCCCATCACGTGCTTGGCATACCAAGTGACCGTCGTGCCGCCAAAACTCCAGCTGGCATGCTCCGTCGGCGTGGTGCAGGCAACTGGCCGCCAATTCGTTAGCGATCAACAACAGGTCGGCAGCGCGGTTGGAGGAAAGCCCGAACCACTGGGCGTAGGTGGCCGCAAACGCCCGAGCGTCGGCGAGGTCAGCCAGCACCGACACGGTGTAAGTGACCGCCGTTGGGCTGCTGGGCAACGGTTCGTTGTACTGCCGCCAGGCGGCCTCGGGCGCGAAGGCGGGGCTGTCTTCCTCGGGATGTCCGGTGTGCCACAGCAGCGGGTGGGTGGTGCGCGCGTCGGCAAGCGTCTTTGCATCGAGCTGTGTCGCGTCGTAAGGGCACAACACGGTCATCTCCTGGCCGGCGAAAGCGGTGTTGACCAGTGCCTCGTGCTGGACGCATGCCGGGTATTCCGCTTTGGACCGGGTTGGCCAGATCTGTTCGCCGATCATGCGCACTCGGTGCGGTGCGTGCTCTTCGACGAAGTGGCTCAAGATGCCGCCCAGGATCCAGGCGGGATTGCGCCCTGCCGTCGTCATGTCGATCATCGTGACGCCGGCGGCGGTGTCACCCACGGCATCGCGTAGCAGCGCCAGGTTGGGTCCCGGTACCGCGACCAGCACAGGCTGGCCGGCTCGCAATCCGTCGGTGATGAAGGGCGCCAGACAATCCAGGTATTCCTGTCGGGAGTGGTAGAGCAGCGCCGGGTGCGTGAAGGCGCCGCTATCCAAAGGGGTAGTCGTCGTCACGTCAGCGGCTCCCGCGCTTCCCGGCCGCGACGGCGCCGTCGGCCGTCATGACATTCCGGCGTGTGCCGGTCACCGGGGATCCTGCGTGGTATCGGAACAAAGAATGAATGGCCCACTGCGCTTGGGCTCCAGGTCCCACGCGCAAAGGCTACCCGTCGCCGCCACCCAATTGTCTAGTCCTCGGCGATAAGCAGTTTGATTAGTCAGAGTTCCAGCAGCACCGTCACCGGTCCGTCGTTGACCAATTCGACTTGCATATATGCGCCGAACACGCCTGTCTGCACGTGGGCGCCCAGCCGCTGTAGCGCACCGGCGAACGCGGTGATCAGCGGCTCGGCGACCGGCCCCGGCGCGGCCGCGTTCCAGGACGGTCGTCGGCCCTTCGCGGTATCGGCGTAGAGGGTGAACTGACTGATCACCAATATCGGTGCATTGATGTCAGCGGCGGATTGCTCATTATGGAGAATGCGTAACCGCCAAAGCTTTTCGGCGAGTCGCTGGGTGGTGTCGATATTGTCGCTGTGCGTGACGCCGACGAATGCCAGCAGGCCCTGTTTCTCGGGGCGGATCGCCCCGACCACCTGGCCGTCGACCGACACCTTTGCCGATGACACCCGTTGCACCAGAACCCGCATGGCCGCGATGCTGCCATCGCGCCCGCCGGCGGCCAGCGGCTGGGTACGCTCGCCGTAGTGCGTGGCCCGGAAGGTGAGGCAGATGTCGGTGCTGGTGGCGTTCTCCGTCACCCCGATGGGCGTCGGCGAGGCCGTGGGGGAGATCGTCGCCGAAGCGGTGCGGGTGGTTCGAGACTCTGGGTTACCCAACAAGACTGATGCCATGTTCACCGAGGTCGAGGGCGAGACATGGGCTGAGGTGATGGCCGTGGTCGAGCGGGCGGTGCAAGCCGTGGCTGCACGCGCCCCTCGGGTCAGTGCGGTGATCAAGGCCGATGTACGGCCCGCAGCCACCGACATGATGACTCGCAAGGTCGAGTCGGTGGAACGTCACCTGTCTCAGCGGCGCGGTGATTAACGCATGAACAGCAGGCGGTTCATGCCTCCACGGCGGCGCGGAACGCCTGCTCGGCGTCGTCACCGCGGACCGCGAACACTACCCGCTCTAGCGAGCGGGGCGTGTGCTGTCGCACCTCCTCGACCATCAGCCTCGCGGCTTCCTCGATCGGGAAGTGACCGACACCGGTGCCGAACGCCACCAGGGCGAGGGAGCGGCAGCCCACCTCGTCCGCCTTAGCCAGTGTTGAGCGGGTGGCACGCGCGATGATTTCCGCTGACGTCGGCCCGCCGAGGTCCATGGTGGCGGCATGGATGACATAGCGTGCTGGCATGTCGCCTGCGGTGGTCTCCACCGCGTCGCCGAGGCCGATCGGTGCCTTCTGGTTGGATTCGTGCTGCACCGCTGGACCCCCGGCGCGGGCGATGGCGGCAGCAACTCCACCGCCGTGCTTGAGTTGGGTGTTGGCCGCGTTGGTGATCGCGTCGACGTCGAGCTTGGTCACGTCGGCCTGTAGTACTTCTAACTCGATCATCAACACATCTTGCAGCTAGAAGGGCGGCGGTTGGTTGCGCTCGGCGATGTGAGCTGTGTTGAGTGCGCGTTCAGCATCGATGCGGCGCGCGCGGTCTTGTTTCCGGGTTCGGCGGCGCATGGGCATCATGAGACCGCGATCGGCCGGTAGTTGCACCGTTGGAGCAGAAGGCAATTCGCCGGTGGGCAGACAAAGCGTCGGAAACAACAAGCGACTGCCTGGACGAGTGATGTACGTCTGCCCGGTGGGGGCAGTCCAGATCACAGTGCCATCGGGCAACTGTTTGTCGCGCCAAGCTGTCCAGAAAGTTTTCAGCAAGTGATGTTTTCTGCACAGAGACACTTGAGGTTGGTGACAAGTCGGAAATCTACCCCCTGGAGGACCAGAGGACGTCGATGGGGACGGCTGCGAGCCGGTCACCGAATGGCTGGGCTTGTGGACCGGTGTGGAGGATGAGGCCGCCGGCGAAGCGTGCGCCGACTCTGTCGCGGAGTCGGGTGATCCAGCGGGTGTCTTTGCCGCGGAGGGTTGCTGCCGACTTGATCTCGATCGCGGCGATGAGGCCGTCTGCGGTTTCCAGTATCAGGTCTACCTCGGCGCCATCTCGATCGCGGTAGTGGAACAGTCGAGGGGTCTGTTGTGACCATCCGAGTTGTCGCCGGAGCTCTGAGATCACGAAAGTTTCGATGATGGCCCCTGCCGCATCCGGGTTGGCACTCGGTCCGGCTCCAGTAGGTGAGACATTGACTAGGCGAGCGGCCAGTCCAGAGTCGAGGAGCAGGGCTTTCGGTCGATCAACGACCCGCTTCGAAAGGTTGGTCGACCATGCGGGTATGCGGTCGATGAGATATAGGGTCTCGAGGAGATCGAGATAGGGCGGCAGGGTGCGCACGGGGATCTCGGCCTCAGCAGCCAGGGAACTCAGGTTGAGCTCGGATGCGCTGCGTGCGGCGAGGAGTCGGATAAGCCGCGGCAGGTCGGCGATGCGTTGGAGATTGGAGACGTCCAATGCATCGCGTTTGACGATGCGGTCGACGTAGTTATCCAGCCATGCATTTCGGCGTCTGGTTGACGTTCGGTTGACAGCCTCGGGGTAGCTGCCGGTACAGGCGCGGGTGAGATAGTCATGACGGGTCAGGTCGCTTTCGTGACCAAGAAATAGATCGCCGGCGAACAGCCGGTCGATGAAGGTCTCAGTAATTCCGGCGAGTTCGCCTTGGCTAAATCCGAAGAGTTCGAGGCTCTCAGCCCTGCCGGCGAGACTGTCCTCGGTCGCTGGCAGCTGCGAGAGATTGGCGGATCCGGTGAGCAGATACTGGCCCGGCCGCTGGTCGGCGTCAACGGTTCCCTTGAGCGCAAGGACCAGTTCTGGGACCCGTTGAACTTCGTCGATCGTGAGTAGTCCGTGGGGGAACTGGCGAACGAAACTGTGGGGATCGGTGGCCGCTGCCGTTCGGGTCACGTCATCGTCGAGCGTGACTAATCGCCCGCCGCGGTGGCGTGTGATCTCGGCCGCCAGGGTGGACTTGCCAACCTGGCGCGCGCCCTGAACGACAACAATTCGTGTGTCGGCCAGTGCCTCTTCAACCCTCGGACGCAGGTTTCGAGCGACACGGGACGGCACATTCACCGCGACAGCATACCCAGAGTTCGCCGATTCGCGAGCGGGACATCGCCGATTCGCGAGCCCTATTTCGCCGATCCGCGGGAGATGTGGTCGCCGATTCGCGGAATCTAGCCGGAGCCGGTGCCGTCGCAGCCGGGCGCCAGGACTGGAATCGCGGGCAGGCCCACTAGTACGGGCTACCTCACATGTCGCGAACAACACCCCATGTACTCGACAATGCTTTCACCAGTCGTTTTGCCGATCGTCCGGGAGTCGAAACGGCAGAACGAGCGAAGGTTTGACGGATGGGTCAGTCCGAGCGGGTACGGCACCGTGTGGTCGACGTCGCAAAACTCCGCCGGGCGGTCGCAATTGGGGAATCGACACGTCATATCACGGCAGCGCACGAACCGCTCCAGCGCCGCCGACGGTCGATACCTCGCTTCGGGTTGCACCACGTCGCCGGGATGGCACACCGGTTGCAGCTTGGCGCCGGTGCGGATCAACTCGGCCAGCAGCGCAGGCGGGATGACCCCGCCACTGGTGAGCACGGCCGGCGGCGACTTGACTGTAGGCACGTCGGGTTCGGGATCCGGCGGCCGAACCAGGGGTTCGTCGGGTGTCATCGGGCGCGGCTTGGGCTCGCCCGATAGGTGCGGGTCCGGCTGTGCGCTGACCGCCGATCTCTCAGCAACGACATGGATCACCAGACCCGAAGACCGCTCGGTGCCATCCGTGTCGGCCGGACAATCCGCGTTGCCACAGCCGCACGCCAGCCGCTCCACGCCGGCCGCCAGTGCCCCCAACGCGTCGGCGCGCCGCTGGGCGATGGTGCGCGGGTCGTCGTCGCAGACCTGATGGGCCATCTGCATCAGCCGCCGATCCAACACCGCGGCATCGCTGGCATACAACCGACCCCACATAGGCGCGGTGCCGGACTCTTGGTCGGCCATGTCGATCACCACGTCACGACTACGTGCAGTAGCGCGTGTGCGCCGTAGCGCACCGGGATCGTACTGGTCCACGATCGCTTCGATGGCCTGCGCGGTCTTGTTTACCGACAGTGGCCCGAATCGGGCGGCATCCTCGGCCAGGGTCTTGTCAACCAGCCGTAGCGTCTCGGGATCTTTGATGAGGCTGGTGTGCCACACCATCGTCGACGCCAACCGGGCACTAATGATCCCGTCGACGAATAATGCGCCCACTCGCGGCAGCCGATCACGCAACGGCACCGCGAGGTACATCTGCCCGGATGCCATGCCGTGGCTAATGCCTTGTGCAGCACCGACTTCGGCGGCCATTGCGTCCCAGTTGTCGCACGACCACCGCCCGCACTCAGGCGACCCGCCCTCGACCCGGCGGTCAACCAGCTCTGCAATGGCGGCCAGTCGGCGTGCCGACGCGGCGGCCTCCACCCGCGCCCAGCCCACGATCGCGGCTACCAGCGTCGCGTCATCGGCACCCTTCACTGCCTCTGGATCAGCCAGTGAGCAATCGAACATATGTGCGATACTAGTCGGTCGGGGCGCAAAGTTCACTTCGCGCGCTCGCCGAAAGCCCAAGCTGGGGACAAAGACCCAACTGTGGATAACGCTGTCGCCGCCTACCCGCGCTAGCGCCGGACGATCGCCTCGTCGCGCGCCAGCGCGCACAGCTGCCAACGGCCCGGCACGCCTTTGAGTTCGTGCTCACCGCGGTCGACGAACCTGCGCCGCGAGCCGGTAACGATGTCGCGCACCGTCGACGACACCAGCACCTCGCCGGGGCCCGCATGTGCCGCGACCCGGGCACAGATGTGGACGGCCAAGCCGGCGACATCGGTGCCGCGCACCTCGACCTCGCCGGCGTGGATGCCCACGCGCACTTCGATTCCAAGCACTCGCACCGCGTCAACGATCGCGTCCGCGCATTCGATGGCGGCGCTCGGGCTGCTGAATGTCGCCACGAATCCGTCGCCGGCAGTGTTGACCTCGCGACCGCCGAATCGGCCTAGCTGGTGGCGGATGATGGTGTCGTGGTTGTCGAGCAGGTCCCGCCACCGGTCGTCGCCGAGCGCTGCGGCGCGCTCCGTTGAGCCGACAATGTCCGTGAACACGATCGTGGCGAGTATCCGTTCGGCGTCGAAGCCGCCCCGCACACCGGTGATGAACTCCTCGATCTCCTCGAGCATCGGCGCAGTGTCGCCCACCCAGTACAGGGAATCCGCACCAGGGAGTTCCACATAACGTGATCCGGCGATGTGCTCGGCGAGATACCGACCGTGGCCAACCGGGATGAAGTTGACATCGGCGCGGTGCAAGACCAGGGTCGGTGCCGCGATTCGTACGAGTGTGTCGCGGACGTCGGCTTCGCTAACCACCTTGGTGGCGGCGCGGGCCATGCTCGGCGACGCGGCACGGTTGCCGGCCATATCCCACCAGGCGCGGAACGCGTCATCGCCGGCGACGCTCGGCGCTACGATCCGCAGAACGTCGAAGCCCTGGTCGACCGCGTCCGGGTCAATCCCAACCGTGCCGAACTGAGCTGCGTTGTCGGGTTCGACGCCGATCGGATAATCCGACGTCCACAGCACCCGCGCGGCACCGTTGACGAGCACCAAGCTGCGCACCCGCTCAGGGTAGTCGGCGGCCAGCACGAGTCCGATCATCGCGTTGAAACTCGGTGCGAATACCGCCGCCTGCGTAGAGCCCACCGCGTCCATGACTGCGATCGCATCCTCGGCCCAGAACCTCGGTCCCAGCATGCCACCGACGGAACGCGCGACGACAGGCCCATACCGCGTAGGTCGAATCGGATCACCCGGTTGAACGCGGCAAGGCGCCGATGAAAGCGGTACATCGACGGCTCTGCGTCGATCGTGTCGATCGGTATCGACGGCCCCGGCACCAGGAGCAGGTCGTTCGGTCCATCGCCGAACACCTGGTAGGCGATGTCCATGTCGCCGCACTTGGCGTAGCGGGTCCGCGGAAGCTGCGCCACTGCCACAGGCTAATCAACGCAGCAGCTGCGTAATGTCATACCGGTGAGCGCACGCGCAGGCATCGTCGTCACCGGAACCGAGGTTTTGACGGGCCGGGTCCAAGACCGCAACGGCCCCTGGCTCGCGGATCGGCTGCTGGAGCTCGGTGTCGAACTTGCGCACATCACGATCTGCGGTGACCGGCGCAGCGACATCGAGGCGCAGCTGCGCTTCATGGCCGACCAGGGCGTGGACCTGATCATCACCAGCGGCGGGCTGGGGCCGACGGCCGACGATATGACCGTTGAGACCGTGGCGCGCTTCTGCGGGCGAAAGCTGGTGCTCGACGTCGAGCTCGAAGCGAAGATCGCAGCGATCCTCAAATCCTTGAGTTCGACGTTCACCGACCTCGACTTCGACGCGGTGCGCGCCGCCAACCGCAAGCAGGCCTTGGTCCCGGCCGGAGCACAGGTGATCGACCCGGTGGGAACCGCACCCGGTGTCGTCGTGCCCGGTAAACCGGCAGTGGTCGTGTTGCCGGGACCACCGCGCGAGCTGCAGCCGATGTGGCGGACCGCGGTGCAGCTGCCCGCGGTGCAGGAGGCGATCGCCGGCCGAACAACGTACCGGCAGGAGACGGTGCGGATGTTCGGCCTGCCCGAGTCGGGACTGGCCGAGACACTGCGCGAAGCCGAGAAGGACATCGGCGGCTTCGACTCGCTCGAGATCACCACCTGCTTGCGGCGCGGCGAGATCGAAATGGTCACCCGCTACGAACCCGATGCGGCAGACGTGTACAAGCAGCTGGTCGAGTTGCTGCGAGAACGCCACGGGCATCACATCTACTCCGAGGGCGGCTCGAACATCGACGACCAGCTGGCACAGCTGCTGGCCGGGCGCCGAATCGCGACGGCCGAGTCCTGCACCGCCGGGCTGATAGCGGCACGATTGACCGATCGGCCCGGTTCGTCGTCGTACGTCGCAGGCGGAGTCGTTGCCTATGCCAATGAGGCGAAAGTCGCGCTGCTGGACGTGGATTCGAGTCTGATCGAGGCGCACGGGGCGGTATCCGAGCCGGTGGCCGAGGCGATGGCCGCGGGCGCACTGCATCGGTTCGATGCGGACACCGCGATCGCGACCACCGGAATCGCCGGGCCCGGCGGCGGCACGCAGGACAAGCCGGTCGGGACGGTGTGCTTCAGCCTGATGCTGGCTGACGGCCCGACGCTTACCCGCACGCTACGGCTTCCCGGCAACCGAGCCGATATTCGCGAGCGCGCGACCACTGTGGCGTTGCATCTGCTGCGCCGAGCACTGTCTGGTCCTACTTGAACACCGTCGTAGCACAAGCGGTTTGCTTGGTGCCGAAGCGGATTCCAGTGGCGTCCTTGCCGGTCAGCGACAGCAATGCGACCGCGATCAGCACTGGCACGATCGTCGCGGCCAACGCGAACGGGTAGCCGTGGGAGCTGGCCAGCCGCTCTTGTATCGGCAGATTGAACGCCGCGAGCAGGTTGCCCAGCTGGTACGTCACACCGGGGTAGAGGCCGCGGATGGCATCCGGTGACATCTCGGTCAGGTGCGCCGGAATGACGCCCCACGCCCCTTGCACGACGACTTGCATCAAAAACGAGCCCAGGCACAACAGCGCGGCAGTGCGCGAGTAGGCGAAGAGCGGGACGATCGGCAACCCGAGAAGCGCACACCAGGCGATGGTGCGACAGCGGCCGAGCAGCTGGGAAAGCGTACCGAAGACCATTCCGCCCAGGATGCCGCCGATGCTGTAGATCACCACGATCCACTTGGTCGTCGCGCTGCCCAGCCCGGCTCCGTCGTTGGACGTCGCCGACAGAAACGTCGGATAAACGTCTTGGGTACCGTGGCTCATCCAATTGGACGCGGTCATCAACAGTACCAAGTAGGTGAATAGGCGAACCATCATGACATCTCGTAGTACGTCGCGAAACTTGGTGTGGCTCAGTCTCATTCGAGCTTGCGCGGTTTCCCACACCTCGGACTCGGTCACCCGGTAGCGGATGACGAGGCTGATCAGGGCGGGGATGATGCTCAGCCCGAACAGCCAGCGCCATGACAGTCCCAGTACGTTCATCACCAGCAGCGAGGCCAAAGTCGCCAGCAGGTAGCCGTATAGATAGCCCTCCTGCAGCGCGCCGGAGAAAAAGCCGCGGCGCTCGGCGGGAATCTTCTCCATCGCCAGCGCAGCGCCCAGGCCCCACTCACCACCCATCCCGATGCCGTAGAGCAGCCGCAGGATCACCAGCACAGTGAAATTCGGCGCGAACGCGCACAGGAAACCAATCACGGAATAGCACGTCACATCCACCATGAGCGGCAGCCGACGACCCACCCGATCGGCCCACAGCCCGAACACCAGGGCGCCCACCGGCCGCATCATCAACGTGGCGGTGGTGATGAACGCGACTTCGGTCTTGCTGTGGTGGAAAGTCTTGGCGATGTCGCCGTACACCAGCACGACGACGAAGTAGTCGAACGCGTCCATGGTCCAGCCCAGAAGGGCGGCGATGAACGAATTTCGCTGATCGGCGGTGAGCCGCTGGCTTCGGCCGACGTGAGATGGGGCTGTCAAGGTTTCTAGGCTGGTCCGCCGTACTGCCACACCAAGCTGTGGTTACCGGTCATCGTCGGATTGCACCACATGGTTCGGCCGTTGTCGTCTTGGGTGGTCGCATGCAATGTGGGGCAGGGGTCACCCGGCGAGGGCGCCTGGGCATGGGCGAGACCGCCGCCGACGGCAAACGCGATCGGCACAACGGTTGCGATGGTGGCTAGCCGAAGTGTGCTCAAGATCGAACGCCGTGAATCACTTTCGTTCGGCACGATCCCAGACCTCCATCATCGTGCGCAGAATCTCCTCGGCGCGGCCCAAGCCGGCGAGATGGCTTTCGCCGGGCAGGTGGTACAACTCCGCGTCGGGCAGCCTGCTGACGACGTGTTGACCGTGCGCGAACGGGACGATGTGGTCGCGGTCGCCGTGCCACCACCGCACGGGGACCTTGACCTGCTCGAGCCGGAATCCCCAGTCACGCGCGAACACCACGACGTCGGCGAACGGCGCGGCAAGCTGCTTGCGGCTGCCGTTGAGCAGATCGTCGAGGAACATCGCTTTGAACTCGGGGCGGACCAGCAGGCGTCGATCAGCTTCGGGTGAAATCCGCGCGTACAGTTGCAGCGCGACTGGTGCCACCGGTCTGATCATCCGGATCAAAGCGATGGCCGCCAACCGGATTGGCAGACCTACCCGCTCGAGCAGCGGTGCGACCAGCATGCCGAGAGTCATCACTCCGCCCCGGACAGCATCAGCGCCTCGCGTCGGCGCGACACCACCGAGCACACCGACGGCCACGACACGCTCGGGCATCGCCGCCCCGCAGCCGAGCGCGTAAGGTCCACCGCCGGACAGGCCGACAACCGTCATCTTGTCGACCCCCAGCGTGTCCGCCATCGTTCGCAGATCGTCGGCGAAGGCGACGACGGTGTCGTACTGGTAGGGCGTGGATGATCCGATTCCGGGTCGGTCGACGCCGATCAGCCGGATGCTGTTGTCCTGGGCGTAGACCCGGGCCTCGGTCGGAATTTGCCGGCGCGCACCCGGGGTGCCGTGCAGCCAGAAGACGGCGCGTCCCTGCGGGTCGCCGAACTCGGCGAATCCGAGTTGGCGATCATCGCCGACGGCGATGTTGCCTTCCAGCTTGGGGCGTGCAATTGCGACAACCATGTCGAGAGTGTTTCACGCAGGAGGCGTCGTTCGAGCCGACTTTGCTGTGGTTGTTGGCTGCGGGCGGCGCTCAGCGGGTGATGCCGGTGTGGCCGAGCGAGTAGTGGCCCGGCTGCGGCCAAACTGTCAACCCGTGTGGTTCGTTGCCGACCTTGATCGTGTGCAGCAGCGTTCCATCGGTGGTGGACACGACGTAGACCACGTTGTTGTAGCGCCCGGACACCCAGAGCTGAGTGCCGTCGGCGGTGAGGTTGCCCATATCGGGGCTACCGCCGCCGGGCAGGCGCCACAGCGCGATCGATGCACCGGTGTAGGCGTCGAGCACGGAGATCGACCCATCAGACCGGTTGGTGACAAAGAGCCGGGTGGCGTCGCGGGAGAAAAACAGCCCGTGGGCACCCTTGCCGGTGGGGATGAACCGCAGGACTTGGTTGGCAGCGCCGTCGAGTACCCACACGCCACCCGCGTCGCAGTCGGCGATGTAGTAGACCGAGCCATCGGGGGCGAGCCGGATGTCCTGCGGCCCCATGTGGGTGTGGCGTGTCGGCATGTCCACCGTACGCAGCATCCGATGCGCACTGATGTCGACCACCGCCACCCGCCCGGCGAATTCGCAGCTGAACACCGCTGTGTGTCCGTCGACGGAGAAGTCGGCGTGGTTGATGCCCGCGCAGTCGGGGATCGGGGTCTTGTCGAGCAGCTGCCAGGTCGTCGGGTCGTACCAGACCAGTGAACGCAGCCGCTCGGCCACCGAGATCGCGAAGCGGCCGTCGGGGGTGAAGTACAGGTTGTAGGGGTCGACGATCGGAATGGTGCGACCGGCCTGTCCGGTGTGCGGGTCAAGCGCCAGCATCTGGTTGCCGACGTCGTCGGTGGCATACACGGTGCGCATGTTGTGTGCAGGCACGACGTGCTGGATCTCGCGGCCCACCGGGTATTTGCCGACCACTTCGTAGGTTGCCGGGTCGATCTCCCACACGTCGCCGGAGCGGTTGTGCGGGACATACACCAGCGGACGGTCGGAAGCCACGCCGGGCGCAAAAGTCCCGGGCGTGGCGCCGGCGTATACGTTGCGCCGGTCGGGTGGGGCCGATCGTTGATGCGGTGTGGCCGGCGGCGCAAGCGCCGGCGTGTTCTTTCCTGCGGTGCTGGACCGTGCCGGTGCACCGATCGAACCGGCGCCGCCCGTGCAGCCCGCGGCCAGCACGGCCACAACCGCCAGCGATGCCAGGACCCGGGAACTCATGGGTTCCCCGACGTCCGTCGCTGCTGGTTCGGCATCCTGCCCTGGGTCCTTAAGGTCGCGGCTAGCCCGATTTCACTGTGCTCGCTGACTTCTGCTTATCACCCCGTTAGTGTTTCGACTGGCAGATACTCGTTTGCACCTCTGAAACTCGACAGGGCTCACGATGCGAATCATCGACGCCGACGGACACGTCGCCGAAAACCCCTCGCTCGCGGTGGAAGCGATCAAGCGCTGGCCGCAATATGTCCATCCCAGCAACGACGGCACGCCGAGGTTGGTGATCGAAGGTCGCAATTACCCCGAAGACCGCGGTCCCGGCGCCGGTTGCCCGCCCGAGCATGGGATCAGCAAGGCCCCTGACATCCACTGCCGGTCGACGGAGGGTGTGCTCACCGACGCCGATCGCGATCACATCGACACCATGGTGCTGTATCCCAGCCTGGGCCTATGCGCGCCCAGCCTGGAAGATCCGGAGTTCGCCGCCGGGTTCGCACGGCTGTACAACCAGTGGATCGCGGACTACTGCGCGCCGTCGAAGGGCCGCCTCCGCGGCGTCGCCGTGACCCCGATCGAACACGGACAGGTGGCGATCGACGTCATGCGCGAGGCGAAGGACCTCGGGTTGGTCGCGACTCTCGTGCCGCCCGCCCTCAAAACGCGCAACCTCGATCACACGGACCTCGACACGTTCTACGCAGCCGCTGAAGAGCTGGAGATGCCGCTGGGGATTCACGGCGCACCCGGTATCCATCTGCCGAAGATCGGCGTAGACCGCTTCACCAACTACATCCAGGTGCATTGCATCAGCTTCCCGTTCGACCAGATGACGGCGATGACCGCGCTGGTTTCCGGAGGCGTATTCGATCGTCATCCGCGGCTGCGGGTGGCGTTTTTGGAGGCGGGCGTGGGCTGGGTGCCGTTCTTCATCGACCGACTGCACGAGCATTACGAGAAGCGCGGGAACTGGATCGAGCATGGCTGGCAGCGCGATCCTCAGGAATACGTGCAGGCCGGCAATATCTGGGTGACGTGTGAACCCGAAGAACCCATCCTCCCGGGGGTCATCGACGTGCTGGGCGCGGAGTTCATTATGTTCGCCAGCGACTACCCGCACTGGGACGGCGAGTGGCCGGAAAGCACCAAGTATCTTCGTACCCGTACCGACATCAGCGAGGATGCGCGCGCGAAAATCGGCGGGTTGAACGCGCAGCGGTTCTACGGGCTCAACTGAACTCAGCGCGCACGCCATTGCGCCGGTCGCTTCTCGGCGAAGGCGCGCGGACCTTCCTTGGCGTCCTCGGTGGCGAAGATGCGGTCGCTGTGCCGGGTTTCGTTGTCGTAGGCGGCTTGCAAGTCGAGCGCCAGCCCGGTCAATTCGGGGATGAACTTCTTCAGATCGGCTCCGGTGCAGAAGTCGCGTCCGACGCCAGTGATGACGGCGACCCACGCGTCGGGGTCGTCACGAAAATCCGCCCAGGCGTGAGCCAGGTCGCGGAAATGCTCCATGTCGAGCGAGTTACGTGTCTCGGGCCGGTTGATTGTGATCGTGACGATGTGCGCGTCGCGCACGTAGTCGATACTCACCGCGTCCTTCAACTCTGCAGTCGATTGTTGCCAGGACAGTCAAGCATCTGCCCGGGCAGGTTCTGTCGCTTTCTGTGGGAAATATGGCTGATCAGTCACGCCCGCGGTGTTGATCCACGGCGCGAGACTGGCCTCGAGCCCACTGGCCGAAGATGACTTGCTGTTTCACCATTCCCGGCGGATTTTTCTCTTCGGTGCGCTACAGGGCCGTCGTCGGGGATTGGAGCCCGACCTTGAGTTGCTGTACGTCGGGGCGATGTTCCACGACCTGGGCTTGACCGAGCGTTACCGGACGTCGACCCTGCGCTTCGAGGTCGACGGCGCCAATGCAGCACGCGACTTCCTGCTTGATCGCGGTGTCGACGAAGCCAACGCCCGCAAGGTGTGGCTCGGCATCGCCTTGCACACCACCCCTGGTATTCTCAAGTTTCTTGAGCCCGAAATTGCTTTGGTGACAGCTGGTGTCGAGACTGACGTGGTCGGTATCGGCCGTGACGATCACAGTGATAGCGGGACTTCTGGGAGCCGGGCGGCTGAGCGACACCACCACGGAATCGAGGATCCATGGGCGAATTCGATCCGATCAATGGCGAAGCGCAAGTGATTGTCGATGTCGCCGAAGCGGCGATGCATATGTACCGGGCAGCAATCGATTCTTTGCCCTTCCCGGAGGACAAGAAGTTCCAGAAGCGGGCCGACATCGTTCTTTCCGGTCTTCGTAAACTGCGCGCGGCATTGACCGACGCAGCACGCCACAGCCGGTCGACGTCAGCAGTTATCGTCGCACTCAGCGAAGTCCGCCGATGCTACGACGATCTGATGGCACGCGCTGCGGCAGCACCCGGATCGAGTTTGGGCCAACAGCTGTATGTCGCACGCATTCGGGCCAAGTTGTCCGCTTTGGAGGTAGCGAACGGTCTCGGGCTTCGGCCGGACCTTCCCGACGCCGTGGAGGCCGGCGCAACTCCAACTGACTCCGAGGCGGAGAAGATCCGGGAGCTTGTCGCGACCCTCCGTGCGATAGCCGGGCCCGACGATCTCGAGCAGCCCCAGCCTAGCGAGGCGCAGTTGAACGGGTGGGACGAATCGCTGGCCGTGAACGGCGCCGGCCAAGAGACCGAAGCAGCAGCCACTTGAGTTCGCCGCCGTCGATCGGCGCATCCCTCTAACACCCGGTTTGGTGGCAGCGGATCATGGCGTTATGGCCGGCGACGAGGTCGACGAACTCTACTGGGTCGAACCGGACCGGTTCACGGCCTTGCGCACTAAGTTATCTTCGGCGGCAAAGAATCGTGGCGACACCGCAGCCGCAAGACGGCTCTCGGCTAACCGCAAACCAACGACCGCGGCGTGGGTGGTCAATCGGCTCGCCCTTCGTCACCCGGAAGCCAAACAGCGCCTCGCCGACCTTGGCGATCGCCTGCGCGCCGCACATGCCGCAATGGACGGCGATCTCATCCGCGAGTTGTCGGCGGAGCAACGCAAGCTCGTCGACGGGCTCGCCCGGAGGGCATTTGAGGCCGCCGGGCTGAAGAACCCGTCGGCCGCAGTGCGTGACGACGTCACCGCGACGCTACAGGCGGCTGTCGCCGACCCTGACGTGACGGCGAAACTGGGCCGGCTGGCCAAGGCGGAAAGCTGGTCTGGTTTCGGCGCCTTCGGCGAGGCAGCGCCACTCGTCACCGTCGATCGGCGCGACAAGAAGAAAGCACAGCAGAAGTCGACGCCGCCCGCCAAAGAGGAAGCGCGTCGCCGGGAACCCGAGGCGGACCGGCGAGAGGAACTGCGGGCAGCGGTGATCGCAGCGGAGCGGGCCAGGGCAGAAGCCGACGATGCGTTGTCCGAGCGGCAAGCCGAGCTCGCCGCGGCGCGGTTGGGGCATGACCAAGCCCTCAGCCGACTTCGTGAGGCCGAACGTGCGCTCAGCGCGGCCGAGAACGCCTATCACCAGGCTAAGCAGGTCAGCCGCGACACCGCGCAACTAGTGAAGGAAGCCAAATCGCGGCTCCAGCGGGCGCACCGCTAGGGTGTCGCACGCTGACCGACGCCGGTCGCCACTTCCTTTTCCCGGATCCTGCCGCCAGCCGACGGCTCC
>NZ_CAXUCH010000021.1:33447-33672 GCF_964249325.1 uncultured Mycobacterium sp.
GTCGAGGAACTCGCGAATCGCATCCAGCGACGTTCGCGACGGATTCCATTGCAGTTCGCAGCGGGCCCGCTCGGTGTCCATGATCGGCAGGCTCAAGGCGAGGTCGACGAGCGTGGGGCTGGCGGGCAGCAGATGCAACCGCCATGCGGCGGCGACCGCGGCCCGGATGGGACGCAACGGCAGCTTGACGGGTCGTGCGCCCAGAAGCTCGCCAAGGGTATGGGG
>NZ_CAXUCH010000022.1:0-32911 GCF_964249325.1 uncultured Mycobacterium sp.
GCCGTCGCGGTCTTGAACGGCGCGGGTGCTGATCTGGCGCGGGTCGGAGCCGGTCGCGGGCTCGGTGAACGCCCACGCGGCGATCGTGTCACCGGCGACCAAGGCGGGCACCACCGATGCGATGTGCTCGGCGGTACCGTGTTCGATGAGCGCTGCAGCGACCTGGATCGATGTGCCCGGGTAGAGCGCCGCCACAGCGCAGTGCTGCGCCAACTCCGCGGACGCCACCGCATATGCCCGAATTGACCCGTCGTCGCCACCGTACTGTCCAGCAAACGGCAGCCGGCTAAGTCCAAGGTCACGCACGGCCGCCCACAGGTCCCACGAGAACTCCTGCATCCGGTCGACCTGGTCAGCAAGGGGGCGCACCGTGGTAAGTGCTTGGGCGCTGATCGACTCGCGCAGCGCCTCTAGTTCGGGTTCGACGGCGATCTTCACGCGAGCTCTTTAAAAGCCGATGGCCTTGCCGACGATGTCGAGCATGATCTCGTTGGTTCCGCCGTAGATCCGCTGCACCCGCGAATCGCGCCACAACCGGGCGATCTCGTATTCGTTGATGTAGCCATATCCGCCGTGCAATTGCAGGCAGCGGTCGATGATTCGCCACTGCGTCTCGGTTGCCCACCATTTGGCGCCGGCCGCCTCGTCAGCGCTCAATTCGCCGGAGTTGACCGCCGTGATGCAGCGGTCGACATAGGTCTGCATGACGTCGATCTCGGTGCGCATCTGGGCGAGTGCATGACGGTTGACCTGGAATGTGCCGATCGGCTGGCCGAAAGCCTTGCGGTCGCCGGCATACTGCGTGGTGAGCTCGACGGCGCGGCGTGCCTGTGCGACCGCGTGGATCGCGATGCCCAGACGCTCGGCCGGCAGGTTACGCATCAAATAGTAGAAGCCCTGGTTTTCCTCACCGAGCCGGTTGGACACGGGCACCCGCACATCCTGGAAGTGCAGTTCTGCTGTGTCAGCAGACTTCTGGCCGATCTTGTCGAGCTTGCGGCCGCGGGTGAAGCCGGGCATGCCCGTTTCGACGACGAGCAGGCTGATGCCTTTGTGGGGTTTCTCGGCGTCGGGATCGGTGCGGCAGGCGACGATCACCAGGTCGGCTAGTAGTCCGTTGGAGATGAACGTCTTGGCGCCGTTCACTATGTAGTCCTCGCCGACGCGCTTCGCGGTTGTCTTCAGCTGGGCCAGGTCTGAGCCGGCACCGGGCTCCGACATCGCGATCGCGGTGATCAGCTCACCGGACACGAAACCGGGCAGCCAGCGCTGCTTTTGCTCGTCGGTGGTCAGGTCACGGAAATACCCGGAGGTGATGTCGTTTTGCACGCCCAGCCCCAGACCGACACTTCCGGTCAGCCAGAACTCCTCGTTCATGATGGCGTTGAAGCGAAAGTCGATGATCCCGGCGCCACCGTACTGCTCGGGCATCTCCCACCCGAGCAGGCCGAGTTTGCCCGCTTCGATCCACGCGTCACGATCCGAGTAACCGCGGGCTTCCCATTCGTCGGCGCGGGGGACGCAGACGGTTTCGAAGAATGATCTGGCGGTGGCGCGGAACTCGTCGTGCTCGGGCTCAAAGATGGTGCGTTTCATGATTCTCCGGACGGGATTCCGTTAATTAGATAATTTATTATACTATAAGATGTGGTTTCACCTGAACGGGTGGCGGTGGTCACCGGTGGCACCCGCGGCATCGGGGCGGCCATCTCCACGCGGCTCGCGAGGGCCGGTACCGCCGTGATCGCCGTCTATCGGGACGACGATGCCGCAGCCGAGGGCCTGCGCAGGCGGACCGGCGTTGAGACGATCAAGGCGGACATCGCCGACCCAGCCGCGTCTGCGGCCCTTGTCGATCGGGTCGCGGGCGAGCACAAGCGCCTTGACCTACTCGTCAACAACGCCGGCATGCTCATCGAACGGCCTAGCACGCAGACATCGTCCAACGATTGGGATCGCGCCATGGCGGTGAATCTGTCGGCGGCGTTTTACTTGTGCGGGGCCGCAATTCCGGTGATGCGGCAGCACAATTTCGGCCGGATCGTGAACATCAGCTCGGTCACCGCGGTGATGGGCAGCCCGACCGAAGCCGCATACGGCGCCGCCAAGGCCGGATTGCATGGCCTCACCCGCTGCCTGGCGCGGGAGACTGCGCGCGACGGCATCACGGTCAACTGCGTCCTGCCTGGGGTCTTCGAAACAGAGATGACGGCCTCGATGCCGCAGCGCACGCAAGCCGCGATCCTGCGAATGATTCCCGTGGGCCGCCGAGGCGATCCCGACGAACTGGCTCGTGCGGTCACCTTCCTGCTCGACGACGACGCCGGTTACATCACCGGTGCGATCTTGACGGTCGACGGCGGATTGTCGATGGGTGCATGACGGGGAAACGATGAACGAACTTCTCAGCTCACTGGATGGCGGTGTTCTCACCCTCACGATTAACCGGCCACGATCACGCAACACCGTCACCTACAAACTGCTCGACGCTTTGCTCGACGCCTTTGCCGATGCGGACGCCAACCCAGCCGTGCGCGCCATCGTCATTACAGGCGCAGGAGACACCTTTTCATACGGCACCGACCTGAGCGCCGGCGGCGGCGGATTCGACGCCGACGCAGCCGGTTTCAAGCCGCTGCGCGGCGGTCGCCGAGATGTCGGCGGGCAGCTGGCGCTGCGAATCTTCAACTCGACCAAACCGGTGATCGCCGCCGTGAACGGCACCGCCGTGGGGATCGGCGTGACGATGATCCTTCCGATGGACGTCCGGATCGCTGCCGACTCGGCGCGGTTCGCTCTGCCGTTCGCCCGCCGCGGCATCGTCCCGGAGTCCTGCGCCACCTGGTTTCTTCCCCGCATCGTCGGCATCGCCACCGCCGTCGAGTGGGCGGTGACCGGCAGGCTCTTCGATGCGCAAGAAGCGTTGGCGCGCGGCTTGGTCGGCGAGCTGCGACCAGCCGGGGAGGTGTTGGCCCGCGCGCAACAGCTCGCCGGCGAAATCGCCGCGCAGACGTCTGCGGTGTCCGTCGCGCTGACCCGGCAGATGCTGTGGCGTCAGCTGGGTTCCCCACATCCCCTGAGCGCCAATCGGCTTGAGTCGAAGGCGTTACTGGCGCTGGGCGCAATGGCCGACGCCAGAGAAGGAGTTGCGGCGTTCAAGCAGAAGCGCCCGCCATGCTTTTCGCTGCAGGTACCCGGCGACCTTCCGGACTTCTATCCGTGGTTCCTCGAGGAGCCATTCGATGACAACTAAGGATCGCCGCATCGATGCCCGTCGACTCAGCGAGCTGCTCGGAGTCACGGTCGCCGCCGTCGAGGTGCTCGACGAGACCTGCGGGTCGGCCAACCGGCTGCGGCTGCGTCTGCGCTATGGGGAGGAAACTGGCCTGCCCGAGCGGATGTTCCTCAAACGCAACCTCGCTGACTTCGCTTTTCCCGCCGAGATGTATTCCACCGAGGTGCGGATCTACCGCGATGTGCTGCCGTATACCAAAATTGAGCAGACCCGCCGTCGTACATGTAGACCTGGTCGAAACCGATAAGCCCGCGACACGCCCTGCCGAAGATCGACCCCTCAAGCCGGTAGATGGTCGAAATGTAGGCCATGCTCGCTCGGGGACCGGGAACATACCACTGCATCCCGGGCTTGATCAGTGTGCCGTGCAGCTCAAAAGTTCCCTGCTCCACCCACTCGCACGACTCGTTCGCCCACCGGGCACGGAACGACGCACCCTGCGCCCGCGGGTTGCTGCGCCACTCGATCGTGTCGGCGTCGATCAGCTCACGGATCGGCTCGACGTGCGGCGCGGAGTGCCGACCGCACGGATGCATACGCAGCTCGCTGGCCCCACCTATCGTGCTCTGGACGACGAGCCTGCGCCGACTGCTTGGCTTCCCGTTGTGTGGGATGCGGCGCATGATGGTGTGCAGGTCGCCCTGCTCGTCGCGCAGGGTGCCCCACAGATACAGGGCCTCGGGCGCCATCCCGAAAAGAGGTTCGTCGGAATCCATCGACGCCGCATCGGGGGCGAACGGTCCGACGAGAGCTTTGCCTTCGAAGTCGCCCCGTCGAGGCAAGTCCTGCACTTCGCATCGCTGGAGAGCCTCCATCGACTTCATGTTCCTCCGCTAAACCGTCATATGAGTGAACTGTACATTGTACAGTGGCTTCGCCGAAGGGAATCCACCGCTGTGGGAGGTCCCGACCGGGCCGCGCGAGGCCCTCGGGTCCTATGGCGCCGTTCGGTTGCGCTGCGCCGCTTATCGCAACGTAATCGCTTACTGGCAGCGGCTTGGTCCCCTACAGACGCGATGCTATAGTTGAATCATTTAGATACTTAGGGGAAGCGATGGACTTTGGGCTTTCGCCAGAGCATGCGGCGCTGCAGGATGTCGCGCGGCAGTTCGTCGACCGCCATTGCCCGCCGCGGCGCGCCAAGGAGTGGGATGAAACCAACGCCTACCCGGCGGAGCTTTTCAAGGCCATGGCCGAGATGGGCTGGTTCGGTCTGCCCTTCCCCGAAGAGACCGGTGGCGAGAACGGCGGCCCGATGGAGCTCGCCATCATCGCTGAACAGCTCGGACGGGCGAGCCTGGACATCGCGATGTGCTATATCGGCACACTTATCCCGTCGCTGACCGTGTACAAGTGGGGCACTGATGCCCAGCGCAAGGCGATCGCAACCAAGATGATCCCCGGCGACTGGCGATACGTCGTAGCTCTCAGCGAACCGGACACGGGATCGGATGCGGCGGCTTTGCGATGCGCGGCCCACGATGCCGGCGATCATTTCGTCATCAACGGGCAGAAGATGTGGTGCACAGGCGCCGGGCTGCCCGGCACCCAGATCATGGTTTACGTACGCACCTCGAAGGGACAAAACAAGCACGACGGAATCAGCTTGGTGCTGCTCGACGCGGACACCCCTGGTGTCGAGCTGCGGCAGGTGCCGACGCTGGCCCGCCACATCCTGGGCACCTATGAGATCTTCCTCAGCGATGTGATCGTCCCCAAGAGAAATGTCGTGGGGGAGCAAGAGCAGGGCTGGCGGGTCATGTTGTCCAATCTTGAGCTTGAGCGAGTCCTGATGAGCGGCGCGTACGTCGGCGTAGCGCAAGCCACCCTGGATGAGGCGCTCGAGTATTCCAAGCAGAGAACGGCATTCGGCCGGCCCATCGGAAACTTCCAAGCCCTCGCGCACGCCATGGCCGACATGCAAACCGAGATCGATGCCGCGCGCCTGCTGGCCTACCGGGCGGCGTGGATGCTCACACAGGGCCTGCCATGCTCACGTGAAGGCGCGATGGCCAAGCTGAAAGGCTCAGAAACCTACGTGGCCGCAGCCCGACTCGGAATGCAGATCTGCGCCGGGCACGGATTTTCCACTGACAGCGTGATGAGTTTTCGGTGGCGAGAATCGATTGTCGCGCCGATCTCCGGCGGCACTAGCCAAATCCAGCGCAACGGCATCGCACGCAGCATGGGCCTGCGCAGCTATTGAGAGGTACTTGTGGCGGGTCCACTCGACGGCGTGACCGTTGTCGCGCTCGAGCAGGCGGTGAGCGCGCCGTTCGCGTCA
Organism: uncultured Mycobacterium sp.; assembly: GCF_964249325.1. Taxonomy (NCBI): domain Bacteria; kingdom Bacillati; phylum Actinomycetota; class Actinomycetes; order Mycobacteriales; family Mycobacteriaceae; genus Mycobacterium; species uncultured Mycobacterium sp. The sequence goes on from NZ_CAXUCH010000022.1 coordinate 5,580, forward strand.
CGCCACCTCGGCGACATGGGTGCTCGCGTGATCAAGGTGGAACGTGTGGGAGAGGGTGACTTCGCGCGTCACTACGACACCGAGGTCCGCGGAATGGCAAGCCATTTCGTGTGGGTCAACCGTAACAAGGAGTCCGTGGCGCTCGATTTGAAGTCCGCTGCCGGACGCGAGATCCTCGACGATTTGATCGCCACCGCCGACGTGGTGATTGAAAACCTTGCCCCCGGCGCCGCCAAGGGGATGGGATTGGCGGGCCCGCAACTGGTGGCGCGCTACCCCGAGCTGATCGCCTGCGACATAACCGGATACGGCGACGACGGCCCGTATGCCGCCAAGCGCGCCTACGATCTGCTGGTGCAGGCCGAGGCCGCCTCGATCGCGACCACGGGGTGGGCTGATCGCCCGGCCAAACCCGGGATCGCGATCGCGGATCTGGCGGCTGGGCTCTATGCGTACAGCAGTGTGCTGGCAGCACTCTACGAACGGCAGAAGACCGGCCGTGGACGCGCGATTTCGGTCAGCCTTTTCGACGCGATCAGTGAGTTGATGGGCTACACGCTCTACTTCACGTCCTACAGCGGCCGCCGCCACGAGCCCAATGGCATCAGCCATCCGACATTGGCGCCGTACGAGGCGTTCGACACCGCCGATGGCCGCAAGCTCGTCATCGGTGTCCAAAACGACCGCGAGTGGCAGCGACTGGCCACCAACGTGCTGGGTCGCCCAGAGCTGGCCGACGACCCGCGCTATGCGACCGGACCCGCGCGCACTGCGCACCGGATCCAGGTGGCCGCTTTGTGCCAGGACGTTTTCGCCCGCCTGACGGTGGACGAGGCGATCGCGGTTCTTGACCGCGCGGGGGTGGCGTGTGGGCGAGTGAACCTTGCCGACGAGTTCGTCATGCATCCGCAGCACGAGGCGCGCGACCGTTGGCGCGATGTCGATTCGCCGGTCGGACCGATCCGGTCGTTGCTCCCGCCGCCTGTCTCCGCGGGGTGGGCACCGCGTATGGACCCCGTCCCGGCCCTCGGCGAGCACACCCGAACGGTGCTCTGCGAACTGGGCCGCACCGAGGAGCAGATCGACCGGCTCATTGCGGCAGGCGTCGTCGGTGTCGCACCGACGACCCCGGCCGATGGAGTTTGTTAACAGGCCGACTGGTTTAGCCTCGGGCTTCCCGCGGGAGCCCGAGCGCGGACTCGGCCAAAATGTTGCGCTGAATCTCTGACGTCCCGGCGTAAATCGTGCCCGACACCGCGGCCAGCCAAGTCTGCGACCAGGACGCCGTCGAGTTCGGTGCACCGGGATCGTCGGCGCGGTAATGGCGCAACGGCGGCCGGCCCTCGGGGATCAATCCGGCGGGCCCGAGCAACGTCATCGCCAGATCGGTCACCCAGCGGTGGTATTCGCTCCAATACAGCTTCGACACCGAGGCCTCCGTGCCGGGTGGGTCGCCCCGCAGCCAGCCGGTGAGGATGCGCGCTCCGAGGAATCGCATGATCTGCACCCTGGTGTAGGCGTGGGCGAGCCGGTCGCGAACGATCTCGTCGCGGGCTAGGTCGCGTTCGTGCACGAGGCCGATGAGGCGGTCGAGCTCGGCGCGAAACAGGACCGGGTTGGTGGCCGCCTCGTCGCCGCGTTCCAACTCGAGCAGCGCCATCGCGGCCTTCCAGCCCTGGTCCACGCCCAGCACGAGGTTGTCGGCGCGGGTGCGGGCATCGGTGAAGAACACTTCGTTGAATGCGCGGCTGCCGGTGGCCATCGTGATCGGCCGGATCTCGATGCCGGGTTGGTCCAGCGGCACCAGCAACATGCTGATGCCGCGATGGCGCGGCGCATCGGGATTGGTGCGGGCCAGCAGGAAAATCCAGTTGGCGGTGGTCGCGTCGGAGGTCCAGATCTTTTGACCATTGATCACCCACTGATCGCGGTCCAGCCGCGCGCTGGTTTTGACCGCGGCCAGATCCGAGCCGGCGCCGGGCTCCGAAAAGCCTTGGCACCAGCGGTCTTGACGGTTGATGATGCGGGGCAGGAAGTGCTGCTTTTGCTCGTCGGTGCCGAACATCAACAACAGATTGCCGATCATCTTGATGCCGAAGTTGTCGTTGGCGCCGTACGTCGGCACGCCGGCCTTGGCGAACTCTTCTGCGATGACAACCTGCTGCAGCTTCGACATCCCGCCACCGCCGTACCGCTTCGGCCAGGCCGGGGCCAGATAGCCATGCTGAGCCAGAATCTCGCGCCAGTGCTCGGTAAACTCGGCCGCCTCGTCCGTGTCGAGTGCACCGATTCCGGTCCAGCCCTCGGGCAGGTTTTCAGCCAGGAAGGCGCGGATCTCGATGCGAAACGCTTCGGCTTCGGGCGGAAGTCGTGGATCCATCTGTCTACTCGCTGGCAAACTTCGGCGCACGCTTGTCGAGGAAGGCGGAAAAGCCTTCCCGGCCATCGGGGGTGTCGAACAGGCCGGTAACTACGGCGCGCTCCTGCTCGATCCCGTCGGCAAGGCTCAGCTGAGGTGTGTTGCGCAGCAGCGACTTCGCTGCCGCGGGCACCTGTGCGCTGCCGGCGGCCAGTTGTGCGGCCAGTTCTGCAGCGGTGTCGAGCAAGGTGTGCGGCTCAGTGAGCCGGTTGATCAGGCCAAGGCAATAGGCGCGCTCGGCTGAGATGGGTTCGCCCAGCATCAACATCTCGGTGGCGACCCCGGGCGGCACAAGCCGGGGGAGTCGTTGTGTGCCGCCGGCGCCGGGAAGCACGCCGAGCTTGGCTTCGGGCACGCCGAGTTTGGCGTCGCGCGTGGCGACCCGCAGATCGCACGCCAGGGCCAGCTCGAGACCGCCGCCGAGGGCCGCGCCGTGTATCGCGGCGATCACCGGCAGGTTGCTGGCCGCGATGATGTCGAGGGCGTCGGTGAAACCGTGGATGAACGCCTCGAACTGGCCGCGTCGAGCGAAGTTACGGATCTCGTCGATGTCGGCGCCGGCCGAAAACACCCGGCCGGCGCCGTGCACCACGACCGCCCTGATTGACCGCCGTTGCCCGAAATTGCGGATCGCCTCGGCGATCTCGGTATAGGTCGTGGTGCCGATGGCATTGAGCCGGTCGGGGCCATCGAGCCGGATCCAGCCAACGGCGTCCTGGATCCGGTGCGTGATCGCGGTTGTCATCACAGCGTCGTACGGAACGGGATGTCGGAGAAGCGAGGCGGGCGCTTTTCGCGGTGCGCGGCGATGCCCTCACGGACTTCGGGGCCGCCGAAGCCGATGAATTCCAGGCCCAACGATGCCTCGAATGTCGAAGCGAACAGGCGATACCACTGATTGAGGCTGTGCTTGGTCCATCGGATCGCCGATTGGGCGCCGGCCGCCAGCTCGGCGGCGATGCGGGTTGCCACGGCAACGACGTCGCCGTCGTCGACACACTTGGCTACCAGGCCGATGCGCTCGGCCTCCTCACCGAGAAGCGGCTCGCAGGTCAGCAGGTAGTACTTGGCCTTGGCCATGCCGGCGAGCAGCGGCCAGCAGATCGCTGCATGATCGCCGGCGGCAACCCCGAGGCGGGTGTGCCCGTCGATGATCTTGGCGGTGCGGCCCACCACGCAGATGTCGGCAAGCATCGCGACGACTAGTCCGGCGCCCACGGCCGGGCCGAGGACGGCGGAGACGACCGGCTTGGTGAGGCCAACCATGTTCAGTACCAGATCGCGGGCCTCACGCATGATTCTGATGCGACTGGAGTAATCGTTGGTCATCTCGTCGAGCAGGTCGAAGTTGCCGCCCGAGGAGAACGCCTTGCCCGCGCCGCGGACCAGCACTGCGCGCACCGTCTGGTCCCGCTCGATCGCGGGCCACACGTCCGCGAGGTCGCGATGCATCTGGGGCCCAACGGAATTGAGGCCCGGTGCGTCAAGCACCAGGTGCAGCACGCCGTCGCCGCCGGGCCGGTCGAATCGCAGGCTGGGAAAGTCGTTGTACCACTGCGCCATCTGCTTGCCCTTCCCCGCCGGTGCGTGCTGCCCGGCGGCCAGCCTACCATGATATAGTTAAATGATTCATTTAATGGTGGGAGGTCGTGCGGTGTCTGAGGTGGTGATCGTCGAGGCGGTCCGCTCGGCTGTGGGTAAGCGCAACGGCGGGCTTTCGCGCTACCCGGCGCCTGACCTCTTCGCCGATGTGCTGGCCGCGCTCATCCAGCGAGCGGGCATCGACTCAGCAGTCGTCGGACAGGTTGCGGGCGGCTGTGTCAGCCAGGTCGGCCAGCAGAGCGGCAACATCACCCGTAGTGCGTGGCTGGCCGCGGGCCTTGACCAGCGGGTCGGCGCGTGCACCGTCCATTCCCAGTGCGGTTCGTCGCAGCAGGCTTTCACGCTCGCCGTCGGCTTGGTGGCCGGCGGTGTCGTCGACGTCGCGGTCGCCGGCGGGGTGGAGTCGATGAGCCAGGTGCCGATGACGGCGAGCCTGATGCCCGAGCTGGGACGCTCCAAGACAGCGCGCTACGAGCAGCGCTATGAGGTCACCACGCAGTTCGAGGCGGCAGATCGCATCGCCGAAACGTGGGGATTCACCCGCGATCAGTTGGACGAGTTCGCGGTCATGTCGCAGCAGCGCGCGGCCGAGGCCATTACAACTGGCCGGTTCGTCACTCAGATCGCGCCGGTTGAAGCTCCGGTCGCCGACAGCGACGGACGGGTGAGCGGCACCGCGACCATTGCGGTCGATGAGGGGCCGCGTCCGACGACACGCGAAGGGCTCGCCGCACTGAAGGTCAACTTGACGGACCGCCCCGGCGCCTTACATACCGCGGGCACGTCCTCCCAGATCTCCGATGGCGCATCGGCCCTGCTGGTCATGACCGCACAACGGGCCGCGGCGCTGAATGTGTGCCCGCGGGCCCGGGTGGTGGACTCGGTGCTCGTCGGCAGCGACCCCGTGATGATGCTGACCGGGCCGAGCGCCGCCACCCAGCACATTCTTGAGCGCAACAACCTTGTGCTCGACGACATCGACGTTGTCGAAGTCAACGAGGCGTTCGCCTCCGTCGTGCTGGCCTGGGCGCATGAGGTGAAGTCCGATCTGTCCAATGTCAACGTCAACGGCGGCGCCATCGCGCTGGGTCATCCATTGGGCGCGACTGGGGGTGTGCTGTTGACCAAGTGCCTCAACGAACTGGAGCGAACCGGCGGCCGCTACGGCCTGGTCACAATGTGCGTGGGCGGCGGCATGGGCACCGGCACCCTGATCGAACGGATGTGATGGACCTCGCTCTGACATCGCAGCTGCGTGGCTTCCGCGACGAGGTGCGCACCTGGCTCGCCGAACATCTCGTGGGCGAATTCGCGCGACACCGTGGGGTCGGATTCGCCTGGGACGACGTGGCCTTCGATGTCCGGCTGGCGTGGGACAAAGAGCTCGCGGCCGACAATTGGCTGTGCATCGGCTGGCCCAGGAAGTACGGCGGACGCGAGGCCAGCGCCGATGAGCAGCTGATCTTCCAACTCGAATACGCCCGTGCTGACGCGCCATATCGGGCAGGTGTACAGGGCCAGGATCTGCTGGGGCCGATGTTATTGGCGTTCGGCAGTGACGACCAGAAGCGGAGGTTCTTGCCGAAGATCACCGCCGCCGAGCAGCTGTGGGCGCAGGGCTTCAGCGAACCCGGTGCCGGATCGGACCTGGCGGCCCTGCGCACCAAGGCCGTTCGCGACGGCGATGAATGGGTGATCGACGGACAGAAAACGTGGTCGTCGTTGGCGCTCCACGCCGATTGGCTTTATGTGCTGTGCCGCACCAACCCCTCAGCGCCGCGGCACCATGGGATCTCGATGTTGCTGGTTTGCGCGAACCAGCCCGGCGTTGATGTGCGACCGATCCGAAACATGCTTGGCGGAAATGACTTCTGCGAGATCTATTTCAGCGGTGCCCGCACTCCGGTGGATCTGGTGGTCGGCGGTGTCGATGAGGGTTGGCCGGTGGCGATGGGCGCGCTGGGCACCGAGCGCGGCACCACGCTGCTGGCCGAGCACCTGCGAATCCAGCATGAGGTCGACGCGATCATCGAGGCGGCCCGCAGCAGCGGCCAGCACACGCGCGCCGTGATGCGCGCCGACCTGGCCAAAGCCTGGAGCGATGCACGGATCATGGAATGGAACGGGCGCCGGCTGCTCAGTGCGCTCGACGGTCACGGCGGGGATTCCGGCGCACAGGCTTCCGCGGCCAAGGTGTTTGCCAGCACAGCGCACCAGCGGATGGGCGAGCTGGGTATGCGCGCGAAAGGCGCCGCCAGCGAAGTCGTCGGCCCCAACTATCAGCTCGATCGGCTGCAGCAAGTGATGCTCGCCGCCCGGGCGGAGTCGATCTACGGGGGTACGACCCAAATCCAGCTCAATGTGCTCGCCGAGCGGACATTGGGGTTACCCCGCGAGCCCCGCCGGGAGTCACCATGACAGGTGGTAGCGACGGCAAAGTCACCAATGTCGCTGGCGGTCTTATCGATCGGCTGCGCCTCGAGCGTCATGGGCCAGATAGCTTCGCCGGTCGTGCTCCCGGGGAGCCACCGCGCATCTACGGCGGAGAACTGGCCGCGCAGGCCCTGGCGGCGGCCAATTCCACGGTCGGCGAAGACCGCGTCGCGCATGTCCTGCAGTGCACCTATCTCGCACCCGGTGATCCTGAGCATGTGTTGGAACACCATGTTTCGCGGGTCCGCGACGGTCGATCGTTTTCGACACGAACAGTGCAGGTAGTCAACGGGGGCCGGCCGGTGCTGATGGCCACGGTGGGCTACCACGTCTTCGAGACCGGATTGACCCATCAGCTGGCGATGCCGGAAACCCCGCCCCCTGAACAGCTGCCGTCGATCCAGGACGCCGATGGCACCGAGTGGACGCGGTGGGCCGAACAGGACCGCGATATCCAGATGCGGGTCGTGCCGCCCGACCTCTCCGATCCGGTCGGTCGTCGCCGGTTCTGGTGCCGGGTGGTCGGCGGCGAGTATGACGACCCGCGGGTACAAACCGCCTTGGCCACCTATCTGAGCGATTTCACGATGGTGGCGTCGATCCGGCTGCCGCACGAGCCGCCGACGGTCAAGAAATACCTGATGTCGACGCTGAGCCACAGCGTGTACTTCCATCGCCCTGTCCGCGCCGGGGAATGGCAACTGGTGGACCACCATTCACCGGTGGCTGCCGGCGGACGGGGCTTGGCGATATCCCATACCTACACCGCAGGCGGCACGCTGGTGATGTCGGCGGTGCAGGAGGGGCTGATCCGCCCGCTGCCCGCCGACTACGACCAGCCACGAAGTTCGAACAGGCAGACAATCAGATGACTAGGGGAGCGCGATGACTGGCGCGCTTGACGAGCTTGTCCTGAAGCAGGACCTGCCCAATTCGGCGCTCAGCGCGCCGCAGCGGTGCAATTGCGTGGGGGGGAAAGTGGGTAGCGGTGGATTTCGCGCTGAGTGAGGAGCAGACCACCCTGCAAGGGGTGCTGCGTGACTTCTTCGAAAAGAAGTCCCCGGAGTCGGCGGTGCGCGAGCAGATGGCGGCCGCCGCCGGATACGACGAAGCGTTGTGGCGGCAGATGGCCGAGCAGCTCGGCCTGCAGAGCTTGGCAATTCCCGAGGAATATGGGGGCAGCGGCTTCACCTTCATCGAATTGGGCATCGCAGTCGAGGAGATGGGCCGGGCACTGGTGGTGTCGCCCTTCTTGGCCTCATGCGTGATGGCCGCTGAACTGTTGTTGGCGGCTGATGACCGCGACGCGAACAAAAAGTACCTGCCCGGCATTGCTTGCGGTGAGCTGATCGCCACGGTGGCGATCGCCGAGGACTCCGGTTCATGGCGGCCCTCCGACGTGACCACCACAGCCGCCGAATCGCCTGACGGATGGAGTATTTCGGGGCACAAAACGTATGTTCTCGACGGGGCGATTGCCGACTTGGTGCTGGTCGCGGCACGCACGGGCGACCAAGTCGCGATATTCGCCGTCGACGGCAGCTCCCAGGCATTGAGACGGGTGCCGCTGCAGACCATGGACCAGACCAGAAAGCAGGCCAGGATCGAGTTCGACAACACGCCGGCCAGGCTGGTCGGCTCCGTCGAGCGCGGTCAGGACGCGATCCAGACCATGCTCGATCACACGATGATCGCGCTGTCGGCGGAAGCATTGGGCGGCACCGCCAAGGTGCTCGACATGGCCGTGGATTACGCGAAGGTGCGTGAACAGTTCGGCCGCCCCATCGGCTCGTTTCAGGCGATCAAGCACAAATGCGCCTCGATGCTCGTGGAGCTGGAATCCTCTCGCTCGGCTGCCTATTACGCGTTGTGGGCGGTTTCGGCCGGGGAACCCGACGTGCCGAAGCTGGCGAGTCTGGCGAAGGCTTTTTGCGCCGACACCTATCTGTATGCGTGTAGTGAGAACATCCAGATCCACGGCGGTATCGGATTCACCTGGGAACATCCGGCGCATATGTACTTTAAGCGGGCCAAAAACATTCAGCTGTTTTTGGGCAGTTCGGATTGGCATCGGCAGCGATTGGCCGACCTCATCGGGATATGACGGAAAGTAGCCGCCGGCACGACCTGCCATGAGGTTGCGGCCGAACGGAGGAGCATGAGCGAGTTCGCCGAGCGCTTACAGCGCGTTGAGGACATTCTGGAGATACAGCAGTTGGCGATCCGGTATGCGCTCGCTGTCGATGAGCGTGACGTGGATCGTTGGCTGGAATTGTTCGTGCCGGACGTCGACGTCGGACGCCGCGGTGTGGGCAGAGAGGCGCTGCGCCAAGTGATCACGCCGATGTTGCGGTTGTTCTACCGCTCGATTCACCACATCACCGGTCACCGCATCGAACTGATCGACACCACCCATGCCACCGGATCGGTGTACTGCAGGGCCGAACACGAGGTCGGTGACCGCTGGATCGTCATCTCGGTCAGATATGACGACGACTATCGCAAAGTCGACGGTAGGTGGTACTTCGCCCGCCGCGACGACAAGCATTGGTACGAAGCCGATCTCATTGAGCGACCGCAAGACGTCGGGTTCAGCGGCTGGGCCGAAGCGCCGTCGCGTCCACGCCTGCCGCAGCCCGGAACCTCCTGGGTTAAGTTCTGGGAAGGCGTGGACACCACTGCAGTGACGTGTGCGCCGTTAGCTGACCGCCGTGCTAAGCCGTTGTGAGACGGCCGCTTTGATGGTGTCCGAGCTGGTGATGTCGGACGCACGCTCGCCGGCGAATACGACAACGGCAGGGAGATGTCGTCGGTCGTACAGCGGGCCGATGCGCTTTTCCCTTCACGTGAACTTTACGGTGCGGGATACACCTGCCGCTTGAGCACGCCGATCGCCAGCGGCGAGCAATGCCGGAGCAGCGGCTAGGTCAAACCGAAAGTCAGTCCGTGAACTTCAACCCGTAGTGGATAAATGCGACGAGCTCGTCGATGACGCGGTCGCGGTCGGGGACATCGGCGGGATCGGCGTACGTGCCGGGCAGGAAGGCGGCGGTGGCACCGATGAGGATCATGATCACCCGCAGCTGCAGGCGCGGATCTGTGCCCCTGAGTCCACGGTCCTCGATGAACTCGGCGAACCCGGGCACCTCGGGCTCGAAGAGCTTGCTGGCAAGCATGCGCACCGCCGAATCGTCGAGGTGACCGGGCCCTCCAATGAGCACCTGCACCATGCTCAACACGACGGTGCGGTTGCCGTGAACCATGTCGTAGAGCATGCCGACGAACAGGCGCGACCGCTGCAGCTCGTTGCCTGAAACGTCATGGCGTGCCTTGACCCAGCGCGGGGTCAGCGACTCGACCAACTCGATCATCGGCCGAAGGACCGCCTCCTCAAGCAGCCCGTTCTTGGATCTGTAGTAGCGAAAGATCAGATCCTCCGACACCCCGGCGCGTTCGGCGATCTGTTTGGTCGTGGTCGCGTACGGTCCGCGTTCGGCGAACAATTCGCGTGCGGCTTCGAGCAGCAGCTTCGGCGCGGTACCGCGGGGCACCCGGGGGCCACTCCTGGGTGGGTGTTTTCGCGTCTGTGCGCGCCTGGGCGGCATGTCTAGCATCGTATCGGGGCGGTCATCGTCACCGCCGACTCCGCATTCACCTGGCCGCGACGGCGTGACTGGAACGCTCGCCGATTCTGCGCTGGCGGCCACTTGCGGACGTCCAGCGACGAGTGCCGCGATTGCCGGGCGGAACCGAATCGACTGAATAAGCGGGCAACACTTATTGCCCGCCACTTTGGCGCCGGGGGGTTGCGCCGCTGCATGTGCCGACGTAGAAGGGCCCCGGGCTGCCCGCTTTCTGGAAGTAACCTTGCGGGTCGTAAACGGAGGTTTCCGGATAGCGCCATGGGATGGCCACTGCGCTCGCCGCACCGCTGATGCGGATGATGGCGAAGCACAGCCCGTAGGCGGCGTACACCACGCTCATCACAGCAAGGGCGATCAGGAATGCGCCGATGTGTGGGCGGCTGCGAAAGACACGAAATCGTCGCGCCACGGTCTCTGACCATGTTTGGCCGTGGTCGTCGACCCACATCAGCGCAGCAGTGGGTGCCAGCACCAGACCGAACAGGCTTGCCTCCCAGATCAAAGGGAACTGCCATGGATGGCCGGCGAAGATGGAGCCGACGGGGATGACCTGGGTGTAGGTATAGAAACCCATTCGGACAAACAGTGTTTCCATGAGGGCGTCCCACAGGATGCATATGGGGATCGCCATGGCCAGCACCGCGGTCTTGGGTTTGCGCACAATCCAGGAGTCGATAGCCGCCCGGGCGGCCAACCGCTTGTATGCGCCTAGCACCAACCATGCCGGGATGAGAAAGAAATATCCGTAGCCGATGATCACGGCCCAGGGCTCGACAGTAGGTGCGGCAGCTATCCAGAACCAGTCAGGATCGAGATGCAACATGCGAGGGTCGTAAGCGGCGTATGGCGCCCAATTCATGATCGGGTCAAGCCATGTCAAGGCTGTGGTGACGGCGACCATGATCAGTGTCGGGGTGGGTTTGCCGCGCTTCACAGAGCGGCGAATCGAGATCGCCCACACCGCGACGAAGATGACCAGCGACCCGGCCTGGAAGTAGGCATACCAATTCGCGATACCTAAGAACTCGGTGCGGGCGGGAAGGTAGCTTCCTGGTGGCCGCGCCACCCGGGTGCCTCGGACATCGGTGCGCGAGTTCACCAGCGCTGCAAGGACCGCGGCGACGCTCAGCGCGACCAGCATCCACCGCAGGGTTTTCCAGCCACGCGCTCCAGCGTCGCCCGTGGCCGCGGAATGCGCCTGGTCGGCGACCGCCCTATCTGCCACTCGCCCGTCTCCCGCGTGCCTGCTCATTGCGCCGATACTGTCCGCCGGGGATTCGTGGGGTGGCGTTGGGCCTGCTCGGGTTGGCGGAGTGGTGCATTTAACGCGCTGCCGGCTGGTGGAGGATGCCGAAGTTCGCGGCCGGTTGCGAGTCCGGCAGTAAGTTCGATGCGCTCACCAGACGGTCGGTTCGGTGTGCCCACCAGACCACCAATGCCACTGCGCCGCAGAGCAACCCCCAGATGATTGTGGCCGCCAGCGCGCCATGCGTCTGCGGCCCTCCCGATTCGGGTTGGACGCCGATAGCACCGGGGAACGGCTCGATGACGCCGGTGTGGGTCACCATCCCCAGGTATTTGGTGATCGCGTGGGGCAGATATGTCAAGAGATACAAAGCATTACAGAACAGGATGTAACCGAACGCTTGTGCCACCCGGCGCCTTGTCGGCGACGCAAAGTGGGTGCGAGCCCACACGTCGATGACCGAGTCACCGGCAGCGTTGACGTTGCCCAGAACATAGGTCACGGCCATGATGAAGCATCCCATCGCCAGCGGAACATAGGAGGGAACCAGGCCGATGCCGGAACTGACGGGAAAGCCGGGGACGACACGTGAGAATACCCACAGATGCAGATATTGGGCCTGCAGGCTTTCGATTGCCAGATCGAAAAGAGATCCGATCACCAGACCGGCGGCCAGCAGGGTATTTGCCCGCCCCAGGCGGTAGCGTCTGATCAAGAGGTTCGCCAGGCCAGCGGCGACGATCGCGGGCAGCAGAAAGTACATCGTGTAGCCGGGCGGCGCGATGACGGGAAGCAACCCCTGGGTCATGCCGATCGGCCCCCACGGTGGAAGCCGGTGAAAGTCCGGATGGAACTGGACGTACATGGCGTTGTCGAACGGCGCCTCGATCCACGACATCGACAAGATGCCTAACGCCATCCACAATCCCGGCAGGATTTTTCGCCGCCGGTAGGAGCTGTAGGCCTCTGCGATGAGCAATGCCGCAAACACCGACCAGCACAATATCTCGAACGCCACTACAGCCCAATACATTCCAGACCCTACTTTCTAATGCGCACCCCAAATATCGCGCCGAGAGGCTCCGACGTCCTTGACGTCGCGTTGGCGCGTACCCGATATCGCGCCCCGCGCCGCCGTCGCGTGGTGGTCGCGATCAGAACTGGACGCCGCCGTGCCATCGCCGAGCAGCCCATCCCAGGGGCCGTTTGCGGCTCGACCATTGTGCCACCTTGTCGTCGGAACGCTCGGCGAGCAGTTCATTGGTGCGCTGGGCTGTCTGGGCGAAGCGAATCGGAACAGCTTTACCCAAAGCCGTACAGCGGTGGGCGGATTCCCTTCTGTTCAGCGTTGTCATAGCCAACGGGTACACGGTAGATCCCGCCCAGCACTTAGTCAAGTAGCTACTTGACTATCTGCCTGCTTTCGTTCTACGGTGACCGCAGGCGCACACGTAGGAGGTCGCCGTTGATGGACTTGGATCTCAACAGCATGATGATGGACCCCGCGCTGGCCAATAATCCGTGGCCGATCTATGCGGGACTTCGCGAACATGCGCCAGCGGTTTCGGCTCCGTTTAGCCGTTCACAGTCGGGCACGGTCGTCATCCTCACCCGCTACGACGACATCCACCGCGCGCTGCGCTCGCCCGAGCTGTTTGCGGCCAACTACGGCGATGCACATCCGGCCAACTTCATGGGCCAGAAGCGGCCGCTGATTCCGCTGAACACCGACCCGCCAGATCACGCCAAGTACCGCAAGTTGCTGGATCCGTTGTTTTCTCCGCGTGCCGTGAAGGCATTGGAAACCAGCACCCGCTGTATCGCACGCGAACTTCTCACTGCGGTGGCCGATGCCGGACATGCGGATCTGCATGCCGCCTTCACCGTGCCCTTTCCCTGCCGGGTGTTTTTGAATCTTGTTGGCTTCCCGCCCGACGATCTCGACAAATTCCTGCTGTGGAAGGACGCTCTGATTCATGCTGAGATGGTCGCCGGCACTGACGATCCCGGGGTGCTGGCTCAACTGTGGTCGGACACCGCCGACGCTGTGTACGCCTACTTCGATCTTCTGCTCGACCGGCGCGTCGCCGAGCCGGCCGATGACCTAGCCACCCGTCTCGTGCAGGCCCGCCTCGACGGCCGGCCCCTGACACGACACGAGATGATCGACATCCTCTATTTGCAGATGGCAGCCGGCCTTGACACCGTCACCGCATCGCTGGACTGTCTGATCGCCCGGCTCGCCTCTGACATCGAGCTGCAGCGCCAAGCGTGTGCCGGTGACGATTACAGACGCAGGCTGATCGAGGAGCTGCTGCGCATCGAGACTCCGGTGTCGATGATATTCCGTTACGCCACAGAGGATATGGAGATGCACGGTGTGCACATCGCGGCCGGCGACATGGTGATGATGCTCATCGGTGCTGCCGACACCGACGACAACGTTTTTGCCGATGCGATGACTGTGGATGCGCATCGGGACAACACGCGGCACATGGCCTTCGGCGGCGGTATCCACCGCTGCCTGGGATCACATCTGGCACGGCTGGAGCTCAGCATCGCTTTGGAGGAGATGTTCGCGGTTCTGGGGGAGTTCCGGTTCCCCCAAGGGGCCCGGGCGGATTTCCTGCCAGGGATCCGCACGGCGCGGCGTCTGCCGCTTCTGTGGTACTCGCGGGCCACGTCGGGTTCGCCATCTTCGCGATGACTGTGCGAGTTGCCCACGGGGGCACGGGCTTAACCGGCCGCGAGGCCCTTCGCGGTATCATCGGCGACCCAGAACTTGACTTAGTCGCGTGCACAGCGCGCTTGATCTCGTGGTGACCCCGCGTGGTTGTCCATTCGACCAGCAAGGAGCGGGCCATGACAAGCGCAGCTGACGTCAACGCTTGCATACCGGCTGGGCCCTCGGTAAAAGTGGGCATCTGCTTGGACTTTCCCATCGTCGACGTCCGCCAGTCGTTTCTGGACGCGATCAGGCTGGCGTTCGACGAGGCGACGGCTGCCGGCGTCATCGACCGCCCGGCGCGGCTGATCGTCACCGAGGCAGAAGGATTGCCGCGCGGCGACGCCTACGATGTGGTGCGCGGCTGGCAAGAACTGGTCGACACCGGCTGCGTGGGCATCATCGGCCCCATGATCAGCGACAACTCCCTCGCCGTCAAAGAGCATCTCGCTGGCGCGCCGCGCAAGGTGCCCACTTTGACGTGGAGCGGGACCGACCGCCAGTACGACGAGTACATGTTCGGGTTCGGCAACGGATCATTGCCCGAGGAGCCGTACCTGATCGCCGAAGCCATCGCTGAGCGCGGCCTCCGCACTGTCGGCGTCGTCTACGAACGGGCCGCACCCGGGTATGAATACATTGAGTTTTTCGCCGACGCGGCCCGCCGCGAAAGCCTGGAAATCGTGCACAGCGAAGGCGTGGGGCAGGCCGTCCGTGACCTCACCCTCACCGTGGCCAACGTGATGTCACGTAAGCCGGATGCACTGGCTTACTTCGGGTTTGGGCTGCCCGCCATCGAGATGAACGCCGCGCTGGCAGCTGCAGGATGGGATCCACCGAGGTTCATGTGCGCCGCGTTCATCAACTGTTATCTGACGCCAGAGATAATGCGGGCGCTGCGGGGCTGGATTGGTGTCGACCAGTACGACGAGCACAACCCGGTGGCGCAGGCGATGCTGTCCCGCTTTGCCGCCCGGTTCGGCTACCGCCGGGAGAACTGCGTGCTGACGCTTGCCTTCGACTGCGCTCAGGCGTTGGCACACGGTATCGGCCACGCCGAGGCGCTCACACCGCTGGGGGTGATGCGGGGGCTGGAAAAGGTGAAAGCGTTACCGGCCGCTACCGGCGGCCCGGGCACGCGAATATCGCTGGGCAGGTGGAATCGTCGCGCCTGGCATGGGGTGGACTACATCGTGCTGCGTGAGATCAACGAGGAGGCAACGGGCACCCGCCTGGTCGGCCGGTTTCGATGCTGAGCCGCGGTACGTCGACATCGTGGCTCCGTTGCGGCGTTAACACCAATACCTCGTGGCTCACGCCATGGTGAGGCCGCCGCTGACCGACAGTGTCTGCCCGGTGATGTAGGCCGCGCCGTCGCCGGCGAAAAACACCACGGCGGGGGCGACGTCGTCGGGGGTGCCGATGCGCTTCATCGGCACCGCTTTTGCCAACGCGTCATACATGGATTGGCTGCGCTCGGCGATCTGATTGAGCAGCGCGGTGTCTGTGGGGCCGGGACACACCGTGTTGACGGTGATCCCCTTGGTGGCGGTTTCGCGGGCCAGCGCCTTACCGAACGCGATCACCGCACCCTTCGTACCCGAGTAGACGACCTCCCCGGACGATCCGACGCGCCCGGCGTCGGAACCGATATTGACGATGCGACCGTAGCGGCGCTCGATCATCCCGTCGAGCACCGCGCGGGTGACGATGACCGCACCCAAATAGTTGACCGAAACCACCTTTTTCCAGGTGTCCTCGCCCGATTCGACGAACGGTTCGATCTTGTCGATGCCGGCGTTGTTCACCAAGATGTCCACCGGTCCCTGCTGGGCTTCGACGGCCGCCACGACATCGGCGACACCGGCGCTGTCGGTCACGTCCATCGCGTAGCCGGCGATCCCTGCGTTGCGCGCCTCGCCAAGTTCTGCGGCCAGCCGCTCGGCTGCCTCGCCGTTGATGTCGCACGCCGCCACGTTCGCGCCGGCTCGCGCCAAATGCCGACAGATCGCTGCGCCGATCCCGCCCGCGGCGCCGGTCACCAGTGCGGTGCGCCCGTCAATTGTCATGTCGCTCACCGCTGCTCAGCTCGGCAGTGGGGGCGGCTCGATCGGCGTGGCCGGATCCCACGGCGCGAACCGCGGCGGTCGCTTCTCCAGGAAACTGCTGATGCCTTCGTTGAAGTCACGATGGTGGCGCAGGACTCCCATCCAATACCGCAGGGCCAGTATGCGCGCCTCCTCATGCGAACTTTCCTGCGCCGCATACACCTGCCGTTTGATGACGCCCATCGCCAGCGGCGAGGAATTCTGAGCCAGGTTGGCGGCGTAGTCGAGCGTCTTGGCCATCAGCTCGTCGGGTTCGTACACCCGGTCGACGATGCCGAGTTCGAGTGCTTCGGGCGCCATCACGACCCGGGCGGAGAACAACAGGTCCAGTGCTTTCGATGCGCCGACAACGCGCGGCAGCGACCAGGCCAGCCCGTGCTCGGCCATAATCCCGCGCTGCGCGAACGATGTGGTGAGCTTGGCTGTCGATGAGGCGAATCGCAAGTCGCAGTTCATCGCTGCGACGAGTCCGATGCCGGCGCAGGCGCCGTTGATGGCCGCGATGATCGGTTTCGGAATGGAGCGCGGCAAGGTGAACGGTGTGCGCAGATGAGGCTCGGTGGTCGTGCCGTTGCGCGCGTTCTCGGCCAGCACGGCGGCATCCATGCCGGGGCAGAAGCTGCGGCCTGCACCGGTTACCACAATTACGCGCACCGCCGGATCGTCCCCGCACTCGTGCAGCAGACGGAAATACTCGTTTTCCATCGGCACCGTCCAGGCGTTGTTGCGCTCGGGCCGGTTCCAGGTCAACACCGCGACGCCGTCGGTGACGCCACGTGTCACCAGTTGCTGCTCAGTGGTTGCTGTCATGTCCTTCCTTCCACAGTCAAGCCCGTCACGCCCCAATCCCGTAGCACCGCTTCAGTATCCGCGCCACGCGGCGGCGGGGGTGTCGGTGTCGCGGCGGGAGTCTTGCTGAAACGCGGTGCCGGAGCTGGCTGTAGGGTCCCGGCCAGCTCGATGAATGCCGATCGGGCCAGCGCATGGGGGTGCCGGGGTGCCTCGTCGAGGCTCAGTACGGGAGACACGCAGGCGTCGCTGCCGTCGAAAACGGCGGCCCATTCGTCGCGGGAGCGGGTCCGGAACACCTCGGCCAGCCGCCGTTTGCCTTCTGGCCATAGCGCTGGATCATCGCGGTCGGGCAGCGTATCCGCTTCTATGCCAAGGCGTTTGACGAACTCGTCCCAGAACGGTTTTTCCAGCGCGCCGACGGCGATGAACCGGCCGTCCGCGCATTCATACACCTCGTAGAAGGGTGCCCCGCTGTCGGAGACATTCGAGCCCGGTTCGCCGGGCCAGCGGCCCTGCGCGCGCATCCCGATCGTCGTTGCCAACTGCAGCGCCGCCCCGTCCACCATCGCCGCGTCGATCACCTGGCCCTGGCCGCTGCGCCCGGCATGAACCAGCGCCGCCGCGATCCCGAACGCAAGCAGCATCCCGCCTCCACCCATGTCGCCCACCACGTTGAGCGGTGCCAGCGGGCGTTCGCCGGTTCGCCGAAAGTTGTCCAGCGCCCCGGCCACCGCGATGTAGTTGATGTCGTGCCCGGCGGTGTTGGCCAGCGGACCGCTTTGGCCCCAGCCCGTCATGCGCGCATACACCAGGCGGGGATTGCGCGCCAGGCAATCGTCGGGCCCGACGCCGAGCCGTTCGGCAGCCCCGGGCCGAAAGCCCTCGACGAGCACGTCGGCGCGCTCGACGAGCGCCAACACGGTGTCACGCCCTGCCGGCGACTTGAGATCCACCGCGATGGAGCGCCGCCCGCGATGAGGCACATATTTCTGGGGGTCGGCGTCTGCCCGGCCCGCGCCGTCGATCGTCGAGGTACCGCCGGCTCGCTCGACGCGAACCACCTCGGCACCCAGGTCGGCTAACAGCATGCAACCAAACGGTGCCGGGCCCAGGCCGGCCAGTTCCACGACCCGGATCCCTTGCAAAGGCCCCATTCAGCGCTGCACTTCCTGGTAGTCGGCGCCACGAATCAGTCGGACCGGGGTGAAAACCAACACTTCTTCATCAAGCTGGTTACGCACGCTGACTGTTGCGGTGACAACACCTCGTCCGGGCTTGCTCGACGCGCGAGATTCCGTGGTGGTGACGATGGCGTGCAGAGTGTCCCCGACATACACCGGCTTTTTCACCGACAGTTCCATGCTCATGAACGCCAGGCCGGTGCCGTTGAGCACGTTGGTTTGGATGACGAGGCCTTCGGCGATGCAGTAGACCATCGCCCCGGGCACCAGCCGGCCCGAATATCCGCCGGCGGCGGCATGCGAGGCGTCGAAGAACAAGGCTTCGTTGAAGCCGCCCCAGGTGATGAACTGGATCAGGTCCGCTTCGGTGACCGTTCGTTTCGCGGTCCGAAAACTGCTGCCCGGTGTCATTTCCTCCCAGGTCTTGCCCCGGGCCAGGGGCTCGACTTCTGAGCTGCGCAAGTAGCGGTCGGCGGCGGTCACGGGCAGGTCCTTTCACGGTCAGACAGGTAGTCGATTGCGGGCATCCACAATTCGGGGTCGTGCTCGTAGGGTGCGTAGAAGTTGAAGCGGTCGACGATGTCGCCGTAGCGCTTGGCAATCGCGGGGCCGAGGCGCTCAGGTTCGGCGAGGATCGCAAACGCCGCGACGATGTCGTCGTCGATCAACGCCCCCATCCGGGTCCAGCGGTCGGGACTGTCACTGCGCGACAGTGCGGT
Source organism: uncultured Mycobacterium sp. (assembly GCF_964249325.1). Classification (NCBI taxonomy): domain Bacteria; kingdom Bacillati; phylum Actinomycetota; class Actinomycetes; order Mycobacteriales; family Mycobacteriaceae; genus Mycobacterium; species uncultured Mycobacterium sp. Next base: position 24,449 of record NZ_CAXUCH010000022.1, read on the forward strand.
GAATTCGTGGCCGAGGTCGCCCCACCCGTGCAGTTCGAGTACCGGGTAGTAGGAGGGGGTGCTGGCATAGAAGGCGATCTGTTGCTTGACCGCGGCGATGGCGCGGGCCATCTCTTCGTCGGTGCGACCGCAGATGACCAGACCGGACAGGCTGATTGAGAAGGTTTCCGCGCTTCGGCCCGATGTGGCGAGTCCACGCTGTAGCGCGGGCAGTGTGCGCTCCCGCAGGTATCGGGCCGTGGTGAACGGGTGCGGCATGAGGCCGTCGCAGACTGTGCCGGCAACTTCGGTCATGTGCTCGCCCACCGCGGCGAGATAGACGGCCGGCGCCCCGAACGGTGAGGGGGGTGGCGCGAAGAAAGGAGTCATCAGCGTGTGGCTGTAGAAATCGCCGCGAAAGTGCAGCCGCTCACCATTGGCCCACGACGCCCAGATAGCGCGCATCGCCTCGATGAATTCGCGCATCCGTGCGGCCGGGCGGCTCCAGGGCATGCCGAACCTGCGCTCGATGTGCGGTCGGACCTGGCTGCCCAGACCCAGTAAAAACCTTCCTTCACTGAGCGTTTGAAGGTCGTATGCGGTGTAGGCCAGCGACATGGGATTGCGGGCGAACGCCACCGCGATCGCGGTTCCCAGCTGCAATGTGGAGGTGGCCTGTGCAGCGGCGACCAACGGCAGAAACGGATCGTGAGCCGACTCCGCGCTCCACAGGCCGTCATAGCCGCCGGCTTCGGCCTCTCGGCTGCGCTCGGCGAACCCACTCAGCGACTGCTTGTTTTTTTTTTATCATTTCTGGTTGTCGTAGATCTTCACCGCCGTATAGTATAATCAGTTAGATATATATGCCAAGTGGCGGTGGCGCCCCTGCTGAGCCGGTAGGCTTGATCGTCTTAATGTTTTAGTCGATTGCGGGTGCCATGAGTGCCGATCTTGTTGTGGACATTGCCGATCAGCGTCTTCACGTGCCGAAGATGGCCGAAGTCATCGTCGAGCGGCTCAGACGACAGATCATCCGAGGCCAACTCGCCGAAGGAGAGGCGCTTCCCTCCGAACAAGAGCTGCAGGCCCGCTTCGGGGTTTCCCGGCCCACCCTGCGCGAGGCGTTTCGGATATTGGAGGCCGAATCGCTGATCACAATCAGACGCGGAGCCCACGGCGGGGCGCTGGTACGGGTGCCCAACACCGATGTAGCCGCGCGATACGCCGCATTCATCCTCGAGTACCGCGGCACGACTCTGGCCGATCTGTATGAGGCTCGGATGGTGATGGAGCCTGCCGCGGTGGGGTTGTTGGCAGCCAAGCGCACCGAGCACGACATCGCCCGGCTACGACGGGCTTTGGCTGACCATGACGCCCTGGTTGACCAACCGGCAGCCTCGATTCGCACCCACACCGGGTTTCACGCCATGCTCATCGAGCTCACCGGCAACCAGACGCTGCAGGTGCTGGCGGCGATGATTCAGCGCATCATCGACAAGGCGAACTGGAAGCATGTCGAATCCGACGCCGGCAGCGCGGCGCATGCCGAGGCGAGCCGCCGCGGCTTGAGGGCCCACCATCGAGTTGTCGAGCTGATCGAAGCCGCCGACGAGGCGGGGTCCACTGAGTTGTGGCGCAAACACCTGATAGAAGCCCGCGATTATCTGCTGCGCGCCGATGTGAAGACGGTGCTTGACCTGGTGGGTTGACCGGCCCGCCGGGCGGGTCAGCGCTGTGAGCACCAGTCGATGCGCCTAGGCTTGCCGGATAGGGCCTGCAAGCAAATACTGAGCTGAAGGGACGCGCCGCCAGTGCCATTAGACGCATCTGCGGTCAGGGTGCCCAAGGCGGGCGAGCTCGTCGCGGCGGAGCTTCGGCGCAAAATCGTGACCGGCGAGCTCGAGGTGGGCGAGCCGCTACCCAGCGAGGCCGCGCTCATGGCGCAATTCGGAGTGTCTCGGCCGACGTTGCGGGAAGCCTTCCGCATCCTGGAATCAGAGCAGCTGATCCGAGTGCTGCGCGGTGCTCGCGGCGGTGCACGGGTATTGAAGCCGGATCCAGCGGTGGCGGCACGCTACACGGGTGTGCTGCTGCAGTCGCTGGGGACCCCACTGCTTGACGTCTACCGTGCGCGCGCGACTCTTGAGGAATCGGCAATCGGGATGGCGGCCGGCCGGCGCCTTGCGAGCAACGTCAAGCACATGGAGCGGTTGCTCGCCGAAGGAGGGCGACTGGTCGATGATCCGCCGGCCTACGCCGAACACGACGTAACATTTCACCGGGGCGTGATCGAGCTGGCCGACAGCACCACACTGAAAGTGTTGGCCGACATGCTGTTCCACATCATCGGTGCGCACAATCGGGCGTTCATCGACGCCCATCCCGAAGGGTACGAGGTGCCGGCGAACCGGACAGCTCAGCGCGCTCACGCGAAGCTCGTCAGGCTGCTCGCCGCGGGGGAGCTTGAAGCCGCGCAGCATCACTGGCGTCGCCACCTCGACGGGGTGGAAAAGTACATGGTCGGCGATTCCAAACAGAGCATTGTCGATGTGCTGGCCGCGCCAAGCTTTGGCTAGTCGAACGATGCGCTGCGCGCGTTGATCGCCGCTGCTCGCTAAGCCATTTACCGCTCGCCCTCTCTCGGGCGGCCTGGTAGGCAGTCGGCTGGTCAACGCACGGCGCAACCCCGGCGTCGGGACCGTGTTTGCCGGGCGCAGCGACCGGTGGACACCCGTCAACATTACAGTGTAAGGTAGGGTCGACGGGCTGAAGACGTACGAGGAGAAGACGCGAATGGCACTGGCAGATCCGGTCACCAAAACCACAGACACCGCGCAACGCAAAATCTGGGCGCACTCCGGTGACTCCCATGTCATGGAGCCGGAGGACCTGTGGACCACCCGGTTGCCCAAGCGGCTGGCGGACCGGGCGCCCAGGACCGAACGCGGGGAAAAATACGAGATCGCCTACGTCGACGGCCAGCAGATCGATCGTCAGCTCAACGACTTCATGGACGCGATGCGCCCGCCGGGGTTCAAGGATTTGAGCATACGGCTTCAAGACTTGGACCAGGAAGGTGTCTGGTGCCAGCTGGCGTTTCCCTCGTCGGGGTTCTGGACGGTATACATCACCGATCCCGAACTGGCCCGGGCGGTGGCGCGGGCATGGAATGAATGGGCCGCCGACGATTTCATGGCGAACCAGGACCGGATTTTCACTCCCGCGATCGTGCCGCTTGCTGACGTGGGCGACGCGGTCGCGGAGGTGGAATGGGCCGCGCAGCACGGTTTTCAGGCGATATTTTTGCCCACCGGCGTGCCGGACGAGAAGGCATGGGGATTGGAGATGTGGGAGCCGTTGTGGGCGGCGGCCGAGGCGGCGAACATGGTGCTGGCCTACCACATCGGCACGGGGGGCCAAAACGTCGTGTACCGCGGGCCGGGCGGCGCCATCGTCAACTACATGGAGACCACCTATCCCGGCATGCGGGTGGTGTCTCACCTCGTGGCCGGTGGCGCCCTGGACCGTCACCCCGGCTTGAAGCTGCTGATCGCCGAAGGCGGCGCTGGCTGGGTGCCCGCTCTCGGTGACCGGTTGGACGAGGCCTACCGCCAGCACGGCATGTTCGTGCGACCCCGGTTGAGTCGGCTGCCCAGTGAGATTATGCGCCAACAGGTTTACGCATCCTTCCAGCACGACGTCAGTGCGGTGCAGATCATCGAGGACACCCAGTACTACAACGTGATGTGGGGCGATGACTACCCGCACTTGGAAGGCACCTATGGCCATACCCAGGAGACGCTGCATCAGCTGTTCGATAACGTCGACCCCCGCATCGCCGAGCGGGTGCTGCGGGGAACATTCGAAGAGCTGTTCACAGTTCCGCCGATGAGTGACGACAAGCGCGAAAGCCTTTCCGCCGCAGTACGGTGATGCTGGCGATCGCCGATGACAACCGTGTGCGGGTCCTGACGCTCAACCGCCCCGAGGTACTCAACGCGTTCAACGAAGCACTCTACGACGCCACTACCGAGGCGTTGCTAGCGGCGGCCGACGATCCGGAAGTGGCGGTCGTGTGCTCACCGGAAATGGGCGCGCATTCAGTGCTGGACAGGATTTGAAAGAAATGCAAGCCCGCATCACAGACCCACACTTCAGGACGGGCCGGCATAGCTTCATGGGTCTCGTCGAATCGTTGAGCGGCTTTTCTAAGCCGCTGATTTGCGCCGTCAACGGAGTCGGGCTGGGGTTTGGTGCAACGATCCTCGGCTACGCCGATCTTGTGTTCATGTCATCGACCGCGCGCCTGAGGTATCCGTTCACCAGTCTTGGCGTCTCACCGGAGGCCGGATCGTCATACCTGTTGCCGCAGTTGGTGGGACGACAAAACGCCGCGTGGCTGCTGATGTCCTCGGCATGGGTCGACGCGGGCGAAGCTTTGCGCATGGGTCTGGTGTGGAAGGTCTGCGAACCCGCGCAGCTGATGGTCGAGACGCGCCGATATGCCGATGTGTTGGCGTCTCGGCCGATCCAGAGCCTCGTCGCAGTCAAACGCACAATGACCGCACCGATGCAACCTGCAATCGTGGCGGCCAGCGCGCGGGAGAATGCGTGCTTCGAACGGTTGATGGGCGCTGAAGCTAATGCGGCTGCCCTCGCGGCATTCTTCGATCACACGCCAGCAGGCGTCCCTGACGCTGCAAAAGGGTTGGGCTGCCGAATCGGCTAAGACATCACGCTTGTTGCTGCAGCAAAGCTCACTATTCCCATCGTGATGAAGAACGCTCGTCGAGCGGTGGACGCCGACGCGGCCGCACACTGATCTGACGCACCACCGCTGCGCGAGTGCCACCCGGACGTCGATGGATCTATTCCGCTGGGATGGTCGGCGGTGCAACGCCATTAGTTTTCGCGCGGAATCGATATGGCGGAGCTGAACGCTCAACACGAGATTTCCACGAGAAGGGCTGGTCGCTACATTGGCGGGGACTAAACTGAGCCGAGCCTGTCACTTCACGTTAAGGGGAAAGCATGACTCTATGCCCCAACCGCACTCGCATCAGCTACCGCGGCGCGTCACGCGCTGCCGTTGCCCTCGTCGGTGCTGCGATGAGTGCAGCCGCGCTGGCGGTAATCCCGCAGGCGCATGCCGTTCCGTCGCCCGACGTGGACTACCTGTACAACGTGACGGTGCGGCGGCAGTACAACTTTCCTAACGGCGACGCCATCGGCTATGGCCACGGGATCTGCGACAAGGTCAGCGCGGGGCAGAGTTTCGCGCAGGTAATGGGGGACGTGAAAAACGACGTGACCCCCAACGACGAGTATGCAGCCAATTACCTGGTTTCCTACGCGGTGAGTCAATACTGCCCGGAGCAGATCTGGCAGCTGCGAAATTCCGCGGCTGGCTACCTACCGCCCCCGGGGACCGAAAGTCCGGTTAGCGGGCTGCAAGGCGACGTAGCCGGCAAGTGATGAGCCGAGACCCGTCAGACCGTCGCCATCAACCATCGGCTGCCTGACAGGCCGTGTCGGGCAGGCATCGACGGTTTCGGGCAGCCGCAGGCCTTAACACGTTCGAGCACGGGCGCCGGGCCAGGGCCAAGCGACGCTGAGTCCAAGCCGGCCAGGTGTTGCATGGGCAGATCGTTAGCTAGAGAACTCCGCGTGCCGCGAGCTGGGCTAACTGCTGGCGGGTGAGGCCCAGCCGCTCGCCGAGCACTTCGGCCGTGTGTTGTCCCAGCAGTGGGGGAGCCGCATACTGCTCGATCGGTGTCGCCGAGAAGCGGAGCGGGTTGCGCACCAAATCCACGGTGCCGGACAGAGGGTGGTCCGCCGTCACTCTCATCTCGCGGTGCATGATCTGTGCGTTGGCGAACACCGCATGCATGTCGTTGACGTAACTGACTGGCACATCAGCTGATTCGAGCTCGCTGACCCAGTAGTCGGCGGTATTGGTGGCGAAGATGCCGTCAAGGATGTCCAGCACCCGCTCACGGTTTTCGATTCTGGCCGACACTGTAGCGAAGTCAGGGTGGTCGCCAAGTTCGGGCCGGCCAAGCACCTTGACCAGCGATGTCCACTGGCGCGCGGTGGAGGCCACCACGAAAATCTGTGCGCCGTCGGCGCACGCGAACGCTTGCGACGGGATCCCGCCGAACCCGCCGTTTCCGCGCCGCGGCTGGCACACACCTGAGATGAGATAGTTCTGCGCGTAGTGCGATAGCGCCGCGACACCGCATTCCAGCAGCGACACGTCGATGTACTGGCCTTCCCCGCTGTAGCTTTCGCGATGGTGCAGCGCTGCCAGGATCGCGCTGGTCGTGTACAGGCTGGTCAGGATGTCCACCATTGAGACGCCGACCTTCATCGGCCCGGCACCCGGCTCGCCGTCGGGTATACCTGAGACGCTCATCATCCCCGACATGGCCTGGAAGATGCCGTCGTACCCGGGCCGTGACGCCAACGGACCGTCTTGGCCGAAGCCTGTCACCGAGCAGTAGATCAACCGCGGGTTCAGTGCCCGCAATGACTGGTAGTCCAGTCCGTATTTGGCCAGAACGCCGGGCCGGAAGTTTTCGATGAAAACATCGGATGTGGACGCGAGCCGGCGCAGGATGTCGGCGCCCTCCGGTGTGGAGTGGTCGACGGTGATCGAACGCTTGTTGCGGTTGCAGCTGAGGTAAAAACCCGCCTCGCCGCTGTCGCGTCCGTCGGCGCAGCGCAAAAATGGCGGCCCATAACTGCGTGCGTCATCGCCGACTCCGGGCCGTTCGACCTTCACGACGTCGGCGCCGAAGTCACCGAGCATCTGAGAAGCCAACGGCGCAGCCAGGATTCGACTCAGGTCCAGCACCCGGATGCCGCGTAACGAGGAGTCCATCACGCCTACTTCTTGTCGGACGAGGCGAGTTTATGGCGCAGAACCTTGCCGGCGGCGTTGCGCGGCAACGAGTCCCAAAACGTCCATTGCGCGGGCACCTTGAATCCGGCCAGCCGTTCCCGGCAATAGGCGCGCAGTTCGTCGATACTCGGGGGTGATGCGGGGTCGGCGGCCACGATGCAGGCGCGGATGGTTTCGCCGAGCCGTTGATCGGGCACCCCGACCACGGCGGCCTCGAGCACCCCGGGATGGCTTTCCAGGATCTGTTCCACCTCGACCGGGAACACATTCTCACCGCCGCGAATGATCTTGTCGCCTTGCCGCCCAACAAGATAGAGGTAGCCGTCGACCAGCCGGCCCAGGTCGCCGGTGTGCTGCCAGCCGTCGGCGTCGGTGAGAAACGAATGGCTGCACCGCGCCCACACTTCACCGACACCGTCTGGGCCCGGATCATGAATGCGCAGTTCCACGCCCGGCGCCGGGCGTCCGACCGATTTGAGCAGCTGTTCTTGACCATTCAGCGCCGCAAGGTGGTCTTGGGGGTTCAGCACCGTGAGCGGGCTGCCCTCGGTCTGGCCGAACAGCTCCACGAGCGCAACCTCAGGCATCGCGCGGTGGACGCGCCGCATGGTGTCCGGATGCATTGGCGACCCCCCATAGCAGAGCAGCTGCAGGCTGGGCAGCCTCAACGCGTCTGCGTCCAGCAGTGTTTCGATCACCGAGGGCACGGTGACGGTGTGTGTCGGTGCAACGGCCGCCAGATCCCGCCAGGCGGAAACGCTGAACGACGGGTACATCACGATCGCGGCCTGGTTGGCAAGCGCCACGGCGATGTTGCCGAGGCCGGCGACGTGATGGAAGAGACCGGCGATGGCAAGTCGCGCGCCCGGCGTGAGTCGGAGCAACGCGCCGTTGACTTCGGCGCGCCGCGCGAGCGCCGCTTCGCTTACCGGTACTTGTTTGGGCGCGCCGGTTGTGCCCGAGGTGTGCATCATGAAGGCGACACCCGCCTCCCCGCGCAGGCCGGGTGGACCAGCGCCCGGTGCGAGATCCTCCAGGATCGCCACCCGTCGGCCCGTCTTGGCCGCGAGCGCGCCGGCCTTGTCGGCCCACTGCGGTTCGGTCAACAGCAGCCCACCGTCGAGGCGCTTTAGGCAGCTCAACAGTTCCCGTTCGGTCATGCGCGGGCCCAGTGGTGCCAGCGGGCGTCGCGACCATGCGCCGGCCAGCAGCATTGCCACCGAAGCCGGCCGGGTGCTCAGCAACGCCGCCACATACCGGCCGGGAGCTGCCTGGTGGGCGTCGAGCAGATCGTTCGCACCGGCCGCCATGGCCAGCAACGTGGCGGCCGTCCATGTGCGACCATCGGGCGAGGAGATGATCGCCGGGGCTTGCGGGTCGCCAAGCAGCGCCTCGAGCACCCGCTGCGACCATGTGGGGTGACCTTGCACAATTAGTAGGATAATTAATCGGTTTGACTGAGGAAAAGGGAGGCAGGGTGCGCGCTGGGCTGGTGTTACCGCGCGACCAGCGCCAAGTGCCCTCGATGACGCGATGGGCTGAGGATCAGGGGTTTGACTGGGTGGCGTGCGGCGAGCATC
>NZ_CAXUCH010000023.1:0-6185 GCF_964249325.1 uncultured Mycobacterium sp.
CTGCTTCCAGACCTCCTGGTGTGCCGGCCCGAGCACGCCGACGCGGTGTTGGCCGTCACCGGATAGCGCCGCCGCGCCGGTGGCAGAATCACAGCGTGCGCATGTCGGCGAAGGCGGAATATGCCGTTCGGGCGATGATCCAGCTTGCCGCCGTCGACAGCGGCCAGCTGATCAAGACCGACGAACTGGCTCACGCTCAGGGCATACCGCCGCAGTTTCTCGTCGACATCCTCTCCGACCTGCGCACCGACCGCCTGGTCCGAAGCCACCGGGGTCGCGCCGGCGGATATCAATTGGCCCGGCCCGGCACGGAGATCAGCATCGCCGATGTGCTGCGCTGTATCGACGGCCCGCTGGCCAGCGTGCGCGACATCGGGTTGGGCGACCTGCCTTATTCCGGGCCGACGGCGGCGCTGACCGACGTCTGGCGGGCGCTGCGCGCGAGCATGCGTTCGGTCCTCGAGGAAACGACAGTGGCCGACGTCGCCGCGGGCGCTCTACCCAAGCACGTCAAACAGCTCGCCGACGACTACCGCGCTCAGGAGAGCAAGCGGCACGGTCCGCGCAGCGCCGGCTGATCAGCCGCCCGAGCCTTACGGACGGGTAAGGATCTCCAGGTGATGACCGCATGGATCGCGGAAGTACACGCCGCGACCCCCGTGGTTGTGGTTGATTTCACCGGGCCGTTCCCCGCGTGGGTCGGCCCAGTGCTCCATGCCGCGCGAAGAGATCTTGCCGTAGATAGCGTCGAAGTCGTCGTCCGAAACAAGGAATGCGTAGTGCTGCGGGCGGATCTCCTCGCCGTCGGGCACGTCGGCGTAGTCGAGGGTGGCGCCGTGCTCGAGGGTGACGGCCATGAACCGGCCAACCGGTACCGGGTCCGGTAGCCCGAACAACTCGGTGAGAAACTGCGCGGATTCTTTTTTGTCGCGGACCGCGACGATGGTGTGGTTGAAACTGATAGTCATGGCCCTTGCCAGTCAACCACTCTCGGCAGTCGACTACAACGCCGAACGGCCTACTTCGGCGCGGTGAGCTCTAACGCGATGTTGTCCGGGTCGCGAAACTCGAGGATGTAGGACGGCCCGATGTCCTTGACCGGCTCGTGGTGGATGCCGAGTTGTTCGAGATGCTTAGCGGCGTCGTTCAATTCGGCTTTACTGCCCGTGCGGAAAGCGATGTGGTCCAGCCCGACGCGGTCCTCGTCGAAGGTGTCGGCGGCAACTGGGCGCAGCCCGATCAGTGCGCCACCCAGGTCGTAGATAACACCGCCGAACAGGAAGCTGAGCTGCCTGCGAGTCGCCGCGTCGGCGTTGTCGGGCACTTCCAGCAAAACCGGCCAACCAAAAACGCTTTCGTAGAACTGTCGCGAGCGCTCGATATCGGTGACGGTCAGCCGGACATGGGCGATGGAAGTGGTGGTGATGGCCACGTGAACATGCTGCCACGTCGGCGACTACAGAGGCGCCGTATTGCCCATGCCACAATCCGGTCGTGCACATCGCAATGACGATGCCGGTGATGGAACCGGACTTGGATGCCGCCGTGCTTCGGGACTGGGCGCACGCGATCGACCAGGGCCCGTTTTCCTCGTTGTGCTGGGGCGAGCGCATCGCCTTCGACAATCCGGAGACGCTGACACTGCTGGGGGCACTGGCGGCATGGACCGATCGCGTACGGCTGGTGACGACGGTGATCGTGCCCCAGCTGCATGACCCGGTCATGCTCGCCAAGGCGCTTGCGACCGGGGACGTGCTATGTGGCGGACGGCTCACCGTGGGCCTCGGCGTGGGCGGCCGACAGGAGGACTACCAGGCGGTCGGCGCTGACCTGCGGACGCAGACCATACGCGACATGGCCGAGCGTGTGGCGGTCATGAAACGCGTGTGGGCGGGTGAGAACACCACGGGGTCGACGCTTCCCGTGGGGCCGGCACCGATCCAGCGCAGTGGTCCTCCACTGCTCGTCGGCACCATAGGACCCAAGACGATTCGGAGCGCCGCTGCTTGGGCTGACGGACTGGCTGGCACCACGCTGGACCTCGACGTCGTCAAACAAAACGAGCTTTTCGACGTTGCTCGGGCGGCGTGGGCCGAGGCGGGCAAACCTAAACCGCACTTGGCGACTTCGTTCTGGTTTGCGCTCGGATCCCGCGAGGGCGCCCGGGCACAGGTGCATCGCCATCTTCGGCGCTACCTGAATTGGATACCGGCCGAGTATGTCGACGCCATGGCGCCGACGACCGGTTTTGCCGGCAGCGAGGACGAGCTGGTTGCGGTGCTGCGAAAGTTCGACGCAATCGGCACTGACGAAATCCAGCTTATTCCAACGAGTTCCGACCTGGCCCAGCTACGCCGGGTCGTCGACGTGATTGCTGACGTTTAGCTCGCCATCCTACCGCAGATGTTCGACGACAGCGTGCGGCTTATGAATGCGCAGCATGAGCGCCATCGTCCTATACGGACCGCCACCAAACCTGGGATAGTGCACATTGGCGTCACCAGAGCGACGCCGCGTTATTAGGCGATCGCCGCCGTGCACTAGACCGAGGGATGCCGGACCTATGTGGGGAAAGAGCCCGGCAATGATTGTTCACACGCGATCGCCATTCAACGCGGAATCGCCCGGCTCGGCGTTGGCCCGCAATGAGATCACGCCACTGGACATGTTTTATTGCCGCAATCACGGCCCCACTCCCGAGATACCGGTTCACGAATGGCGGCTGGAGGTCAACGGGCTGGTCACTCAGCCGCTCAGCTTGAGCCTGGCCGAGCTAAGACGCAGATTCGATACCCACACCGTGATCGCGACACTGCAATGCGCAGGCAATCGGCGGTCCCGACTCAACGAGATTCGCGCGATAGTCGGCGAAGACCTGTGGGGTTCCGGCGCCATTTCGACCGCCGAGTGGTCTGGGATGCGGTTAGCCGACGTGCTGGTTGCCGCTGGAGCGCGCCGCGATGACGACGTGCACGTCGCATTTGCTGGTCCGGATGTGTCGCCGCTGGCTGTACCGGCCCAGCAGTTTGGTGGCTCCATCCCGCTGCCGAAAGCTATGTCGGAGGAAGTCCTGTTGGCGTGGAAGATGAACGGCCGAGCGCTGCCTCGCATCCATGGCGGGCCGGTGCGGGTAGTCGTGCCCGGATACATCGGGGCCCGCAGCGTCAAGTGGGTCGATGCGGTCACCGTGCAAAAGGGGCCGTCGCAGAACTACTTTCAGTCCGTTGCCTACCGGATACTGCCCGCCGATAGCGACCCGAACACGGCAGGACCGCTGGCGGGCCGCTCACTGTCTTCGGTGGCGTTGAATTGCGACATCTTGGTTCCGGCCGAGGGTGCCGAAGTCGCTGCGGGTCCGCTGAACATCCGCGGCTATGCGTTGGCCGGCGAGGGGGCCGGCATCTCCCGCGTGGAGGTATCCCTCGATCAGGGCCGCACCTGGCGTCGAGCCAAATTGGCGACCCTGCGGAGCCCGTGGGCCTGGCGGCACTGGTCATTCACAGTCGACGCTGAGCCCGGACCCCTCACCGTGACTGCCCGTGCCTGGGACGCCACCGGAGCGACCCAACCCGAATCGGCGGAAGCACTATGGAACCCAAGGGGATACGTCAACAACTCGTGGGCGCAAGCGCACATTGAAGTGACGCAACCCGGTACGGCAGCGCTCAAGTAGTGGCAACCAGTATGTCTTCTCCGCTTGACGGGCGCAGGCCGTCGCTGCGTTCGGCGAAGTAGCGTTCCGCGAGCACAGCGCCCGACACATGTCGGGCCTCTCGGAAACCGGCATCGCGGGCCAATGCCATCAGCTCCGTTGGGGTATAGAAGCTGATGAACGGAGTTCCGCTTGACCGCGCACCTCTTGCGCTGGCCTCAAAGCCCGGGCGATCCTTTCCGTCAACGAGCTCAAGTGGAAGCAGGAACGTCATTGCCAGCGTCGACCCGGGAGCAAGCTTGGCGAGCTGACGCAGCGTGGCCGCGTTGGCATCTTTCGTGAGGGACGCCGGTGGAGACAACGACCGTCGGTTGTCCGGGATCGAAACCGGCGGCGGCCAGCCGCTCCCACCAGGGCTCGCCGACTTCGAAATCGACGGGCACGAGTCGCAGATAATCGGGGATTCCGTAGCCAATTTCGATCAAACGCCGCCGTTTCCAAGCTTGGGGTCCAGGCTGGTCGACCTCGAAAACCTTTAGCCGCGATGCGATTTCGGGCCTGCGCTGGGCAAAGGTGTCCACGCCCGCACCCAAGATGACGTACTGGGCGACGCCTTGGTTGGCTTGTTCGGCGACCAGGTCCTCGATAAAGCGAGCCCGCGCAACAATGGCCGCCCGAAAACCGCGGGTAGCGCCTGGATCGATGTCCGGACGGTGCCGCCAGCCATCGTCGGGGGCCACCAGCTCCAGGCCGACCGCGTCCTCGAGAACGTGCGGCGGCGGGTCGACCTGGACGTGCAACGCTCGCCAGAGGGCCACCCGCACCGCGGTGGCATCCGGCGCCTCGGTTTGTTGCTTCGCCACGGCGGTCAGCGCTTGGCGGGAGCTTGTAGATTCCAGAGTCGCCCATCGGGGTCACGAACGGTCATCTCCCTGGTGCCGAAATGGGTGTCCTCGAACGGCTTCACCACTTCGAGCGACGGATCGGCAACGAAAGCATCGGCATCGGGCACTTTGAGCGCGACCTGCATCCGGGGCTCACGGTCCGCGGGGATTTCCGCGATGAAGACATCAGGGCCGTCGCCATTGCGGAGCTGCCCGGAGTTGTGGTCAGTCGCGAATTCCAAATCGAAGCCCAGCGCTTGGAAGAACTTTGCGACCTTGCCCCAGTTGTGGGTTTCCAGGAACACCGCCTCGATCCCTTCGGTTGCCACTTCAGGTCTCCTTTCTGCACCATTGCTGTCTTCGTTCATGGGCGTCGAGGTAGCCGCGCAGCGCATCGGCAACCACGGCTGACAAGGACAGGCCCTCCTCGATGGCATGGTGTTTGACCTGCTTGATCAACCGCATGGTTGCCGGCGTGGTCTGGCACCGTTTTCGTGATGGCCGTTGTGACCAGGCGGCCCGGATCTACCAGGCGGAACCAATGAAAACGTTCAGTTGCGAGCGCTGTGGGCCGAGGCATCCAAATAGACCGCGCCCTGTATCCGGCTAAAAGTTCGATGGGGTCGAAGAAGACGGCGATTTTCGCTGCGACGCTTGTCCGGGCGGCCTGTGGAGGATCCGCGGGGATCGCCAGCGCGGATCCGCATAATCCGGGGCCGCCGCCCGGGCCTGCTCCGACGACCCATACCGCTGGGCCGCCACCTGGGCCCGCCCCGACGAGGCATAACGCTGCACCGCCGCCGGGGCCAGCACCAAAGACCGATAACCCTGCACCGCCGCCTGGACCGGGCGCCAAGAGCGGCATCGACCGCGATGGAACGTATGGGGTGGGAACCGAGATCGAACCGGGGACGTACAGCACTGAGGGACCTGTCGGCAAAGGCACGTGCTACTGGAAGCGGCTGGGCGGACCGAACGGCAAGGACATTGTTGACAACGCCATGTCCAAAAAGCCGCAGGTGGTGCAGATCGACCCGAGCGACAAAGCGTTCAAGACGGACGGCTGCCAACCCTGGCAGAAGACGGACATGCCGGCTCCGACCAGTCCCTCGCCGTCCGAAGCACAAAAGCAGCTGCAGACCCTTATCGGCGGCCTCAACGGCGCTGTCGGTCAGTCCGGTGCCGGCCAAGTGCCGCCTGGGCACTGACGGCTTGCAAACACGCTCGGCTGGCAGCGGGACCGATGCTGGGGAGTCGTCCAGTAGGGAAAGGCGGAGCCGCCAGCCCTGACCAGCCGTAGCAAAAGCTCGGAGAATGCGCAGCGTGCTAGGAGGCCGTCAAAAAAGCCAAGTGTGACGTGGTCGTCGTGGGTTCTGCACGGCTACGCGCCGCAGTCATAGCTATCGAGGGCGCTGCCGTTGACCATCTTGCAGAATGGGAACCCGTTGTCCCCGCCAGCGACGCTCAGGGTCAGTCCGCGGCCACCGTCAACGAGTGTGGCGGTGGCGTAACCGCCGTTGGGCAGGTCGCCGTAGGCGGTGGTATCCGGCTGTGATGGTGGACCCCGGGCCCGACTCGCTACGGGCTCACTCGTGCATTCAGCCTTTGTCGAGTTTGGACGTGCTCCCTAGTTCTGCTAGGTCGTCACG
>NZ_CAXUCH010000023.1:6195-18875 GCF_964249325.1 uncultured Mycobacterium sp.
CCGTCGGCGAAATCGGACAAGGCGGCCTCACGCCGGACGCGAGTAGCGTCGACCTTGCCGCGCTCGTGCGGCAAGGAGCCCGAAAAGAGGGAACATGGCTGACCTCAAAGATCTAGCCGATCAAGCCGCCGAAGCACTACTCACAGCGATACGAGACCAAGCGCGAAAGGCAAGTGACCTGAGATTGCTCCAGCTAGCCCAGGCGTATTCAATGATCGTTTCGACCGAGGTCAGCACGAGGCTGGCGAACGAGGGTGCAGCCGCTATGGCGGAGTATGAGTCGGGTTTGGGAGCGGGAGCGTCGATCTCGTCTATCTCACCGGAGTAATTTGAGTTTGTGGAAGCATCTCGCCGACACGTCCTCGATGCCGTGGCCTTGGCACCTACCCCATCGACCGCACCAGAAGGCGGGGGGACAGCGGTGGGATTGCGCCAACTGCGGCAAGCGATTTTCAGCCACCAGCCGCTAAACCGAAGTAAAACTGGACGCGGGCGCCTCAATTGCGTTCGTCTCGGGTTGGCTCCTAGTTCTGGGAGCTTGTCGCGTCTGCTGTCCGCTGGACCCTGGCCGACGTGGTGGGCCATCTTTCGGTTGCCGGTACAAGGGCGTTTAAGTTGCACGATCGTTGCACGGAGTCACGTATACGCTGCTCACAGCGTGCCCCCGGCAGGATTCGAACCTGCGGCCTTCTGCTCCGGAGGCAGACGCTCTATCCCCTGAGCTACGGGGGCGCATGCGCGAAATGCTGCGCCATCGGGCTCCGTCAGACTAGCGCATCCCGGCGGCCGCCGGTCGCCGACGGATTCGGGTCGTGACCACCCCAGACCATAGGATGGACCTTCGTGACCCCCGCCGACCTGGCCGAGCTGCTCAGTACCACCGCCGCCGCGGTGCTGAGCGAGCGCGGTCTGGACGGGTCCGTGTTGCCGGCGACGATCACCATTGAGCGGCCGCGCAACCCCGAGCACGGCGATTACGCCAGCAACCTAGCGCTGCAACTGGGCAAAAAAGTCGGTGTCAATCCGCGCGAGCTAGCCCGATGGCTCACCGAGGCGCTGGTCCAGGCCCACGGGATCGCCTCGGCCGAGGTGGCCGGACCCGGTTTTATCAACATGCGCCTGGAAGCGTCGGCGCAGGGCGTCATCGTCAACAACGTCATCGACGCCGGCGAGCACTATGGGCACTCCAATGCTCTCGCGGGCCGCAAGATCAATCTCGAATTCGTCTCGGCCAACCCAACCGGGCCGATCCACATCGGCGGCACCCGGTGGGCCGCGGTCGGCGACGCGCTCGGCCGGCTGCTGTCATCCCAAGGTGCTGAAGTGGTGCGCGAGTACTACTTCAACGACCACGGCGCGCAGATCGACCGGTTCACCAGCTCGCTGATCGCCGCCGCCAAGGGCGAGCCCACGCCGCCCGACGGCTACGCGGGCGCCTACATCGCTGACATCGCCGCACAGGTTCTTCAGCAGGCACCCGGCGCCCTCAAGCTGCCCGATACCGAAATGCGGGAAACATTCCGGCGCATCGGAGTTGACTTGATGTTCACCCACATCAAGCAGTCGCTGCACGACTTTCGCACCGACTTCGACGTCTATACGCACGAAGAATCGATGCACACCAGCGGCCGGGTGAATCAAGCGATCGAACAGCTGCGTCAAAACGGCAACATCTACGAAAAGGACGGCGCAACGTGGTTGCGCTCCAGCGCTTTCGGTGACGACAAGGACCGAGTCGTCATCAAAAGCGATGGCCAGCCAGCCTACATCGCCGGTGACCTCGCGTATTACTTAGATAAGCGGCAGCGCGGCTTCGACTTGTGCATCTATATGCTCGGTGCCGACCATCACGGCTACATCGCCCGGCTCAAGGCTGCGGCCGCCGCATTTGGCGATGACCCGGCCAGCGTCGAGGTGCTTATCGGCCAAATGGTCAACCTGGTCCGCGACGGCCAGCCGGTCCGGATGAGCAAGCGCGCCGGCAACGTGCTGACGCTTGACGACCTTGTCGAAGCGATCGGCGTGGACGCCGCACGCTACAGCTTGATCCGCTCGTCGGTCGACACCCCGATCGACATCGACCTGGCGCTGTGGTCGTCTGCCTCCAACGAAAACCCGGTCTATTACGTGCAGTACGCGCATGCTCGGCTTTCGGCGCTGGCCCGCAACGCCGCTGAGCTGGGACTGATTCCCGAAACTGCACACCTTGACCTGCTCACTCACGATAAGGAGGGCACGCTGATCCGTACCCTCGGCGAATTTCCCCGGGTGCTGAGAACAGCTGCGTCCCTTCGTGAACCACATCGAGTCTGCCGTTACCTGGAAGATCTCGCCGGTGACTACCACCGGTTTTACGACTCGTGCCGGGTGTTGCCGCAAGGCGACGAGCAACCCAACCAGCTGCACACCGCTCGACTGGCGCTGTGCCAGGCCACCCGCCAGGTGATCGCCAACGGGTTGAGCATCCTCGGAGTAACCGCGCCGGAGCGGATGTGAACGCCCATCCACCTGGCCCCCGGTACGCGGAAGACATCTATCTCAGCGGTAGCCCGCCGCGGCCGCAGACCCCCGAAGAGCTTCTGCGCTTGGCGCCAAATGTCTGGCCTCGCAATGCTCTTCGTGGTAACGATGGCGTGGTGGCTATCGCTGGGGTTTCCGTGATCGATCTTGCTCACGAGTACGGCACGCCGCTGTTCGTCATCGACGAAGAAGACTTCCGCTCGCGCTGCCGCGACATTGTGACGGCCTTCGGCGGCGGTCACAACGTGCACTATGCGGCCAAAGCGTTTCTGTGCAGCGAGATCGCGCGCTGGATCAACGAGGAAGGGCTCTGTCTCGATGTGTGCAGCGGCGGCGAGCTCGCCGCCGCGTTGCACGCGCATTTTCCCGCTGAGCGGATCACTTTTCACGGCAACAACAAATCGGTCGCTGAGTTGGCTGCGGCGGTGAAGGCCGGAGTCGGTCATGTCGTGCTGGACTCAATGACCGAGATCGAACGACTCGACGCGATCGCCGCCGACGCGGGCGTCGTCCAGGACGTCCTAGTCCGGCTCACCGTTGGCGTCGAAGCACACACGCACGAATTCATCTCGACCGCACACGAAGACCAGAAATTCGGATTGTCGGTGGCTAGCGGCGCCGCCATGTCCGCGATTCGGCGGGTGATGGCTACCCAAAACCTCCGACTGGTTGGCCTGCACAGCCACATTGGCTCGCAAATTCTGGACGTCGCCGGGTTCGAGCTTGCGGCGCAGCGCGTGATCGGCCTACTCCACGATGTCGTCGCCGAGTTCGGTAACGACATAACCGCGGACATCACGACGGTCGACCTCGGCGGAGGTATGGGCATTTCGTATCTCGCACAAGATGATCCGCTCCCAATGCAGGATTTCGCGACCAAGCTCGACGCCGTTGTGCGCAACGAGTCTGCTGCAGTCGGTTTGCCTCCGCCGAGACTGGTGGTCGAGCCGGGCCGGGCGATCGCCGGGCCTGGAACCATCACGCTCTATGAGGTGGGTACCGTCAAGGACGTCGACGTGAGCGCCACGGCGCAGCGCCGCTATGTCAGCGTCGACGGCGGTATGAGCGACAACATCCGTACTGCGCTCTACGGCGCGCAGTATGACGTTCGCCTGGTATCCAGGCGCACTGACGCGCCGGCGGTACCTGCACGTGTCGTCGGAAAGCATTGTGAGAGCGGGGATATTGTTGTCCGCGACGCATGGGTACCGGCAGACCTACAGCCGGGCGACCTGCTGGGCGTGGGTGCCACCGGCGCATACTGCTATGCGCTGTCGAGCCGTTACAACATGATTGGGCGGCCAGCAGTAGTCGCGGTCCGCGATGGGCAAAGCCGGCTGATCCTGCGGCGGGAGACAATAGACGACCTACTGAGCTTGGAAGTGAGGTGAGCGGTGTTCGGTGAGGAAAAATCCGTCGGCGTAGCCGTGCTCGGCTTGGGCAACGTCGGCAGCCAAGTTGTCCGCATCATCGAAGACAGCGCCGAGGACCTCGCGGCCCGAATCGGCGCTCCGTTGGCGCTCCGCGGCATCGGTGTCCGGCGAGTCGCCGCCGACCGCGGTGTGCCCGTCGAACTGCTCACCGACAACGTCGAAGAACTGGTTTCCCGCGACGACGTCGACATCGTCGTCGAACTCATGGGCCCGGTAGAACCGGCCCGCAAGGCGATCCTGTCAGCACTGGAAAACGGCAAGTCCGTTGTCACCGCGAACAAAGCCCTGCTGTCGATCTCCACCGGAGAATTGGCACAAGCCGCCGAAAACGCCAACGTCGACCTATATTTCGAAGCCGCGGTCGCTGGTGCTATCCCGGTTATCCGTCCGCTGACCCAGTCGCTGGCCGGCGACACGGTGCTAAGGGTGGCCGGCATCGTCAACGGCACAACCAACTACATCCTTTCCGAGATGGCCAGCACGGGCGCTGATTACGAGGCAGCGCTGGCCGATGCGAGCGCGCTGGGCTACGCCGAAGCCGATCCCACCGCCGACGTCGAGGGCTACGACGCAGCAGCCAAGGCAGCAATTTTGGCGTCCATCGCCTTTCACACCAGGGTGACCGCCGATGACGTCTATCGAGAAGGCATCACGAAGGTCACTCCGGCCGACTTCGCATCGGCAAGGGCTCTCGGCTGCACGATCAAATTGCTGTCGATCTGCGAGCGCGTCATAGACGACGAGGAACGGCAACGGGTCTCGGCCCGCGTCTATCCGGCGCTGGTGCCGTTGACGCATCCGCTTGCGGCCGTCAACGGCGCCTTCAACGCCGTGGTGGTGGAGGCGAAGGCGGCGGGGCGGCTGATGTTCTACGGCCAGGGTGCCGGCGGGGCGCCGACTGCATCAGCGGTGACCGGTGATTTGGTGATGGCTGCCCGCAACAGGGTGATGCGTAGCCGCGGGCCGCGGGAGTCCAGGTACGCGAAGCTGCCGGTCTTACCGATCGGCATGGTCTCAACCCGCTATTACGTCAACATGTATGTTGCCGATGAGCCCGGTGTGTTGTCCTTGCTCGCAGCGGAATTCGCGAAGCGCGATGTGAGCATCGCTGAGATGCGCCAGGAAGGTGTGGCCGACGAGGGCGGCCAACGGGTGGCAGCTCGCATTGTGGTGATCACCCACCGAGCCACCGACGCCGCCCTCTCCGAAACGGTTGCCGCGCTCGAAGACCTGGATGTGGTCCACCGTGTGGCGAGCGTGCTGCGACTGGAAGGAAACAGCGAATGACCGCAACGCGGGCAGCGACCCGCCAACCATGGCCGGGTGTTATCGCCGCCTACCGCGACCGGCTGCCGGTCGGCGACGATTGGACTCCGGTGACGCTGCTCGAGGGCGGCACCCCGCTCATCTACGCCGCCAAGCTCTCCGAACAGACCGGCTGCACGGTGCACCTCAAAGTCGAAGGGCTTAATCCCACCGGTTCTTTCAAAGATCGCGGCATGACCATGGCCGTCACGGATGCAGTGGCTCGTGGCCAGCAGGCGGTGCTGTGCGCGTCGACCGGCAACACGTCGGCGTCGGCGGCGGCGTACGCCGCCCGTGCCGGCATTACCTGCGCTGTGCTGGTGCCACAGGGCAAGATCGCGATGGGCAAGCTGGCGCAGGCTGTTATACACGGCGCCAAGATCATCCAGATCGACGGGAACTTCGATGACTGCCTGGAACTGGCACGCAAGATGGCAACCGACTTTCCGACGATCTCGTTGGTGAACTCCGTCAACCCGCTGCGAATCCAAGGCCAGAAAACCGCGGCATTCGAAATCGTCGATGCCCTGGGCGCCGCACCGGATGTGCACGCCCTGCCGGTGGGAAACGCCGGCAACATCACCGCCTATTGGAAGGGTTACACCGAATATCACGCCGACGGAGTCATCGACAAGCTGCCGCGCATGTTGGGCACCCAAGCCGCCGGGGCGGCACCGCTGGTAACCGGGGCACCGGTGCGTAAGCCTGAAACGATCGCCACCGCGATACGCATCGGCTCACCCGCGTCGTGGGCATCAGCCGTCGAGGCGCAGCAGCAGTCCAACGGGCGCTTCCTCGCCGCCACGGATGAGGAAATCCTCGCGGCATATCACCTGGTGGCGGCCACCGAAGGCGTTTTTGTCGAGCCCGCATCCGCGGCCAGCATCGCCGGTCTGCTCAAGGCTGTCCACGACGGCTGGGTGGCGGCCGGATCGAGCGTGGTGTGCACCGTGACCGGCAACGGCCTCAAAGACCCCGACACCGCGCTGAAGGATGTGCCCGCCGTCTCCCCGGTGCCGGTCGATCCCGTCGCCGTCGTCGAAAAGCTGGGACTGGGCTCGTGACGATTGCAAGCGCGGCGGAGCCGGGCGCAGCGGGTCGTCACTGGTTGGGTGTGATCGCAAGCGCGGCGGAGCCGGGTGCGGCGGGTCGCCACAGGGCGTGGCTGTGACTCGGATGCTGCCCGCCGGGCTAATGGCCAGCGCCGTCGTCGCGGCGTCGAGTGCGAATCTGGGTCCCGGATTCGACAGCATCGGACTTGCGCTGGGGTTGTATGACGAGATCCTCGTCGAGACAACCGGTTCCGGCTTGATCGTGGAAGTCGAAGGCGAAGGCGCCGGTCAGCTTCCGCTGGACTCTGGTCACTTGGTGGTTCGGGCTATCCAATGTGGGCTGCTCGCCGCGGGCATGGATGTTCCCGGCTTAACGGTCCGCTGCCGCAACGCCATCCCGCACTCTCGCGGACTTGGCTCGTCGGCCTCAGCGGTGGTCGGCGGCCTGGCGGTGGTCAACGGCCTTGCTGCACAAGTAGATTCGACGCCGCTCACTGAAACCCAGCTGATCCAACTGGCGTCGGAATTCGAAGGCCACCCGGACAACGCCGCGGCGGCGGTCATGGGGGGTGCAGTGGTGTCATGGATCGACAACAGCTGCGATCCGCCCGGTTACCTCGCCGTACCGCTGCGCCTACATCCCGATATCCGCCTGTTTCCGGCAATCCCCGAAGAGCGCTCGTCGACAGCCGAGGCCCGGGTCATGCTGCCCAGCCACGTCAGCCACTACGACGCCCGCTTCAACGTGAGCCGTGTCGCGTTACTGGTTGTGGCGCTCACCGAACGGCCAGACCTGTTGATGCCAGCTAGCGAGGATGTGCTGCATCAGCCGCAAAGAGCAGCCGCCATGCCGGCCTCGGCGGAATACCTCAGGCTGCTGCGGCGTTACGGCATCGCAGCGGTACTTTCCGGTGCCGGGCCAGCCGTGATCGCGTTGACCACAGAACCGGAGTTGCCCGCAGAGGCGCTGGAGTATGGCGCCGCAAACGGGTTCACCGTTAATGAGATGGCTGCTGGTGACGGGGTTCGCTGGAGTTCTGGAGTCGCCGTCCCCGGTTAATCCACACCGTCGGAGGAGGGGTTTCTTGCTTCCGGCCCCGAACCGGGCTATCCTCGGAGCCGTCCAGCAATCGCAGCATCTGCATCTGCATCGATACTGTCTTGCCACTAGGACAACCACCAAATTCTTCTCGTGGACGATGGTTCGCCATTTATGCCGCCAACCCAGGCGATCACCGTTGCCGAGTTGATGGTTGGACGCACTCGGTGGTTTGACTGAGTGCAACGAACCCCTCGCTTGACGCAATCGGCGGGGGAAGAAAGGAAATCCGTGACTGATACGGACCTCATCACGGCGGGCGACAGCACCAACGACGACAAGCTGTCGAGTTCCGTGACCTCAGATACTTCTGCGCCCACCGCTGCTGGCACTGCGGCGCCGTCGGCGGTAGACGCCGCCTTGTCAGACGGCTCGCTGTCCACGATGGTGCTGCCCGAGTTGCGCGCGCTGGCCAATCGAGCCGGCGTCAAGGGAACGTCGGGCATGCGCAAAAACGAATTGATTGCCGCGATTCGAGAAATTCACGGCCAGGCTAACGGCAGGCCATCCAACGGCGGCCACGCACCGGAGAGCGGCGATGACAGCACGCCCGACGCCGTGGGCACCCAAGCCGAAGCGCCGCGCGAGTCGACCACTGCGGAGGCGTCGCGGCGAGAGCGACGTACCGCCGGGCGAGAGGCCGGATCACCCACCGCAACTGTGACCGCGGCGGACACGCAAGGTGGCAAGGGGGAGGCGCAAGCCGATACCGGCCAACAGGACACCAAAGTGGAGCAGACGGAGAAACCTGGCGAAGAAAGCGACCAGCAGGGCCCGGACGGGCAGCAAAGTCGCAGCGACGACGACGGGGAGGGTCGGCAAGGCCGCCGCGGACGCCGATTCCGCGACCGCAGGCGTCGGGGAGAACGCACAGGTGACGGTACCGAAGCCGAACTTCGCGAAGACGACGTCGTCCAACCGGTGGCCGGCATCCTTGACGTTCTCGACAATTACGCGTTCGTGCGGACCTCCGGATACCTGGCCGGTCCTCACGACGTCTATGTGTCGATGAACATGGTGCGCAAGAACGGCTTGCGCCGTGGCGACGCCGTGACCGGTGCCGTCCGGGTGCCCCGGGAGGGCGAGCAGCCCAACCAGCGTCAGAAGTTCAATCCGCTGGTGCGCCTGGACAGCGTCAACGGCGGGCCGGTCGAGGACGCCAAGAAGCGCCCAGACTTCGGCAAACTAACGCCGCTGTACCCGAACCAGCGGCTGCGTCTTGAGACCAGCAGCGACAAGCTGACAACCCGAGTCATCGACCTGATCATGCCGATCGGTAAGGGCCAGCGCGCGCTCATCGTTTCGCCGCCTAAGGCCGGTAAGACAACCATCCTCAAGGACATCGCCAACGCGATTACCAAGAACAATCCCGAGTGCCATCTGATGGTCGTGCTGGTCGACGAACGACCGGAAGAGGTCACCGATATGCAGCGCTCGGTTAAGGGCGAGGTGATTGCCTCGACATTCGACCGCCCGCCGTCAGACCACACCACCGTCGCTGAACTGGCGATCGAGCGGGCCAAGCGGCTCGTCGAGCAAGGACAAGACGTCGTGGTGTTGCTCGACTCGATCACCCGACTGGGGCGCGCCTACAACAACGCCTCGCCGGCGTCGGGCCGCATCCTTTCCGGCGGTGTCGATTCCACGGCGCTATACCCACCGAAGCGGTTCCTGGGCGCAGCCCGCAACATCGAGGAAGGCGGCTCGCTGACGGTGATCGCGACCGCGATGGTCGAGACCGGGTCACAGGGCGACACCGTGATCTTCGAGGAGTTCAAGGGTACCGGCAACGCCGAGCTCAAGCTCGACCGCAAGATCGCTGAACGGCGAGTTTTCCCGGCTGTCGACGTGAACCCGTCCGGCACCCGCAAAGACGAGCTGTTGCTGTCGCCCGACGAGTTCGCCATCGTGCACAAGCTGCGCCGATTGCTCTCGGGCCTGGACTCGCATCAAGCTATCGACGTGCTGATGTCGCAGCTGCGTAAGACGAAGACCAACTACGAGTTCCTGGTGCAGGTGTCCAAGACGACGCCGGGTTCCCTAGACAACGACTAAGAGCCGGAGGCCGACCGGCGTGACTGCGGTCACACCGGTCCCGCTTAAAGTGTTGAGCCGTGGCCGACACCATCCAGCAACTGCTTCGCGAGCGGATCAACCACGAGGCCCCGGCGGTCAACTACGGCGACCGGGTGTGGAGCTGGCGCGAACATTTGGCGGATGCCTCCACCGAAGCGGCCGCTCTCATCGGCCTCGCCGATCGTCAGCGTCCGCTGCATGTCGGCGCGCTGCTGGGCAACACCCCCGAGATGCTTACCGCGATGGCGGCGGCGGCGCTGGGTGGCTATGTGCTGTGCGGAATCAACGACACCCGCCGCGGAGCTGCGCTGGCAAACGACGTCGTGCGCGCCGACTGCCAGATCCTGCTCACTGACGCCGAGCACCACGGCCTGCTCGACGGTCTGGAGTTGCCCGGGGTACGAGTGTTCGACACGTCGAGCCCCGAGTGGTCGGCTTTGTTGGCTTCGGCCGGCGCACTGACGCCTTATCGCGAGGTCGCGCCGACCGACACCTTCATGATGATCTCCACCTCCGGAACGAGCGGTGAGCCCAAAGCGGTGCAGGTGACCCACATGACCGTGCTTTTCGCCGGCTCTGCGCTGATCGAGCGGTTCGAAATCACCGCATCCGACGTCTGCTACCTGTCGATGCCGCTGTTTCATTCCAACGCGCTGCTGGCCGGATGGAGTGTGGCGGTGGGCTCCGGGGCGGCGATGGTACCGGCCAAATTCTCCGCATCCCGGTTACTTGCTGATCTGCGCCGCTACGGCGTGACGTTCATGAATTACGTGGGCAAGCCGCTGGCGTATGTGCTGGCCACCCCCGAGCGGCCCGACGACCGCGACAACCCGCTGCGCGTGGCCTTCGGCAACGAAGCCAGCGACCGCGATATCGCCGAGTTCAGCCGCCGCTTCGACTGCACGGTGTGGGACGGGTTCGGGTCGACTGAGGGCGCGATCATCATCACCCGCGAAGATGGCTGTCCCCCAGGCTCTTTGGGCCGCGGATTTCCCGGTGTTGCTATCTACAACCCGGAGACTGGCGTCGAATGCCCCCCGGCTGTATTCGACGACGAGGGCGCGCTGGCTAACCCCGAGGAAGCGATCGGTGAACTGGTCAATACGACTGGCGCCGGCCTGTTTGCCGGCTACTACAACGATCCCGAGGCCACCGGCGCCCGACTTCGGGACGGCATGTTCTGGTCGGGCGACTTGGCCTACCGGGACGAAGACGGCTGGATCTACTTCGCGGGCCGCAGCGGGGAATGGTTGCGGGTCGACGGCGAAAACATGACCACCGCGCCCATCGAACGGATCTTGCAGCGGCTGCCGGCGATCAACCACGTCGCGGTGTATGCCGTGCCCGACGAGCAAGTCGGCGATCAGGTGATGGCCGCAATTGTCTTGCCAGACAACACAGAACTGACCCCCGAGGAGTTCGGCGAGTTTCTGGCGGCCCAGCCCGATTTGTCGCCCAAGGCGTGGCCGCGGCATGTGTGGGTCACCGACCGGTTACCGACCACGGCGACCAACAAGATCCTCAAGCGCCAGTTGACCGCACTGGGCGCCAGACCCGCGGGCGGTGCGCTGTGGACGCGGGTGGGACGCAGCAACGCCTACGCTGTTGTGGATCGCCAGGCCGATCGACTCTATGAGGTCAGCCACGGTTAGTCGTCGTCGCCTTGCAGTCGGGAATGCCCGGGCTCATCGCAGTGTTTGGGGCAATGGTGGTTGAACTGGCATAATCGACCGCCGAAGATCCCAAGACACCTCAGAGTTCCGGTTCGCGTCTGACGACGGTCCGATCACGTACAGGCGACCCGGCGGCCACGATCGAAGAGGACATCATGAAATCCGGCATTCACCCGCAATACGTCGAGACCACAGTGGTCTGCGGCTGCGGCAACACATTCCAGACCCGCAGCACCAAGGAAAGCGGTCGCATCGTGGTGGAGGTGTGCTCGCAGTGCCACCCCTTCTACACCGGCAAGCAGAAGATCCTGGACAGCGGTGGGCGTGTGGCTCGCTTCGAAAAGCGATATGGCAAGCGCAAGACCGGCGCCGACGAAAAAGCCAAGACCGACAAGTAGCCGGCTTATCGACGCCCGAACTGTCGCGGAACTCCGCGCAGGCCGGGCGTCGTTTCATGTTCAGGGCAGTCGGCCGCCTTTCAGGAAGGACTCAGCATGACGCAGAGCGTGCAGGCGATCGACGCGCTGCTCGCCGAGCACGCTGAGCTTGAGCGTCAGTTGGCCGATCCAGAATTGCACGGCAATCCGATGGCAGCCCGCAAAGTAGGGCGCCGGTTCGCGCAGCTGGCCCCGATCATCACCGCCTACCGCAAATTGGAGTCGGCGCGCGGCGATCTGGAGACCGCTCGGGAACTGGCGATCTCCGACGAGTCCTTCGCCGCTGAGGTCGCCGAACTGGAAGCGCGGGTGGCCGAACTGGATGCCCAAGTCACCGACATGCTGGCACCTCGTGATCCGCACGATCCCGACGACATCGTGCTGGAAGTCAAGTCCGGTGAAGGGGGGGAGGAATCGGCGTTGTTTGCCGCCGACCTGGCCCGGATGTACATCCGGTACGCCGAGCGGCACGGCTGGACGGTGACGGTCCTGGACGAAACCACCTCGGACCTGGGCGGCTACAAAGACGCGACGTTGGCTATTTCTCGTAAAGGTGCAAGTGATGGCGACTCGCTCGACGGGGTGTGGTCGCGACTGAAGTTCGAGGGCGGGGTGCACCGGGTGCAGCGCGTCCCGGTAACCGAATCGCAGGGCAGGGTGCACACCTCGGCGGCTGGCGTGCTGGTCTATCCCGAGCCCGAGGAAATCGGTGAGGTGCAGATCGACGAGTCGGATCTGCGCATCGACGTCTACCGGTCCTCCGGAAAGGGCGGCCAGGGCGTCAACACCACCGATTCGGCGGTGCGGGTCACTCATCTGCCCACCGGGATCGTCGTGACATGTCAAAACGAGCGTTCCCAGCTGCAGAACAAAACCCGCGCCCTGCAGGTGCTGGCGGCGCGGCTGCAGGCAATGATGGAGGAGCAGGCGCTGGCAGACGCATCGGCGGACCGGGCCAGCCAGATCCGCACGGTCGACCGCAGCGAACGCATCCGCACCTATAACTTTCCGGAGAACCGGATCACCGACCATCGCATCGGCTACAAGGCCTACAACCTCGATCAGGTGCTCGACGGGGACCTCGA
>NZ_CAXUCH010000023.1:18885-32613 GCF_964249325.1 uncultured Mycobacterium sp.
CCGATTTCGCCCAATGCCGCAACAGATGGCCACGTGCTCGACGGGGACCTCGACGCCCTCTTCGATGCGTTGGCCGCCGCCGACCGGCAGGCGCGGCTGCAGCAGGCATGAGCTCGCTGCGACAGGCAATCGCTTGCGCCACCGCGGTGCTCGCCCGGGCGGGCATCGAATCCGCGCGCTATGACGCCGAGGAGCTGGCAGCACACCTAGCCGGAGTCGAGCGCGGCCGGTTGCCCCTGCACGACCCGCCTAACGACCAGTTCTTCGAGCGATACCACGACGCCATCGCCGCGCGTTCGCGGCGAGTGCCGCTGCAACATCTCACCGGAACGGTGTCGTTCGGGCCGGTGACCCTGGATGTCGGTCCGGGTGTGTTCATCCCCCGTCCGGAGACCGAGGCCATGCTCGAGTGGGCGAGCACCCAGCGGCTCGGCGCGCGGCCCGTGATCGTCGACCTCTGTACCGGATCCGGTGCCCTGGCAGTTGCGCTGGCTCGTAATTGGCCTGCGGCGCGGGTGATCGGCGTCGACGACTCTCATACGGCCCTCGACTACGCGCGGCGCAACACCCAAGGCACTGCGGTCGAGCTGCTATGCGGCAACGTCGCCACGCCGGGGCTGCTTTCCGAGCTCGACGGTATGGCCGACCTCGTCGTGGCCAACCCGCCCTATGTCCCCGATTGTGCTTCGTTGGAAGCTGAAGTGGCACAACATGATCCGCCTCACGCGCTGTTCGGGGGGTCGGATGGGATGACGGTGATCGCCGCCGTCGTTCGGCTTGCTGGCCGGTTGCTGCGCCCAGCCGGCATGTTCGCCGTCGAGCATGACGACACAACCTCATCGGAGACCATCGAAATGGTTCTCGCGACAACACTTTTCGATGACGTGGCGGCTCGAGTGGACTTCGTCGGCCGACCGCGGTTTGTCACTGCCCGCAGGACGGGTGAGCCATGAGCGAACTGTTCGACTGCCGTGACCCCGGTCAGCGCTCCCGCGGAATAGCCTCAGCTGTCAACGCCGTCAAAAGCGGCCGGTTGGTGGTTATGCCAACCGACACGGTCTACGGCATCGGCGCTGACGCCTTCGACAGCGCCGCCGTAGCCGCGCTGCTGGCGGCGAAGGGCCGCGGTCGCGACATGCCGGTGGGAGTGTTGGTCGGCTCCTGGCAAACCATCGACGGCCTGGCCATCACCGTGCCCGAGGCCGCCCGGCTCCTGATCCGCGCATTTTGGCCCGGCGCGCTGAGCATGGTGATTCAACAGGCACCATCGCTGCAATGGGATCTCGGCGATGCTCGCGGCACCGTGATGCTGCGCATGCCGCTGCACCCGGTGGCGATCGAACTGCTGCGGGAGGTCGGACCCATGGCAGTGTCGAGCGCCAACATCTCCGGCCAGCCGCCCGCGGTCGACATCGACAGCGCTCGGCGCCAACTCGGCGACCTGGTCGACGTCTACCTCGACGCAGGCCCATCCGCCGAGCAGGCGGCCTCCACAATTGTGGACTTGACCGGACCCGCCCCGCGCATCCTGCGGGCGGGACCGGTCACCGCCGAGGCGATCGGCAGGGTGCTCGACGTGGACCCCGCGACTTTGACGGCCTGATCCGGCGAACAGATTGGCAGGGTTGTGCAGTACGGTCTCGGCGTGGTTAGCGATGCCGACAACCTTGCCGGCGGCCTGCTCGCCCTGTCTGATCGCGGCGCAGGAGTCCCGTTGCGCGAGCTTGCGCTTGTCGGGCTGACCGCTGCCATCATCACCTACTTCGCGACCGGGCCGGTGCGGGTGCTGGCCACCCGCTTCGGTGCTGTGGCCTACCCACGCGAACGCGACGTGCACGTCACGCCGACGCCGAGGATGGGTGGCCTGGCGATGTACCTGGGGGTTATCGCCGGAGTCTTTCTGGCCTCGCAACTTCCGGCGCTTACCCGAGGCTTCGTCTATTCCTCGGGCATGCCCGCGGTGGTGGTGGCCAGTGCGGTGATTATGGGCATCGGGCTGATCGATGACCGGTGGGGCCTCGACGCACTGACCAAGTTCGCCGGGCAGATCACCGCGGCCAGCGTGCTGGTCACCATGGGCGTCGCCTGGAGTGTGCTCTATATCCCGCTCGGCGGCGTCGGCACCATCGTGTTGGACCAGGTCTCCTCGATCCTGCTCACCCTCGCGCTCACCGTGTCGATCGTCAACGCCATGAACTTCGTCGACGGGCTCGACGGGCTGGCCGCCGGCTTGGGTCTGATCACCGCGCTGGCGATCTGCATGTTCTCGGTCGGCCTGCTGCGCGACCACGGCGGCGACGTGTTGTTCTACCCACCCGCGGTGATCTCAGTGGTGCTCGCCGGCGCATGTCTGGGCTTTCTGCCGCACAACTTTCACCCCGCGAAGATCTTCATGGGCGACTCCGGTTCCATGCTGATCGGCCTGATGCTGGCCGCCGCGTCGACCACCGCGGCGGGGCCGATATCGCAGAACGCCTATGGCGCCCGAGACGTGTTCGCTTTGCTGTCACCGTTCCTGCTCGTGGTGGCGGTGATGTTCGTGCCGATGCTCGATCTGCTGCTGGCGATCGTGCGCCGCACTCGCGCCGGGCGTAGCGCGTTCAGCCCCGACAAAATGCACCTGCATCACCGCTTGCTGCAGATCGGCCATTCGCACCGGCGTGTAGTGCTACTGATCTATCTTTGGGTGGGCATCGTCGCGTTCGGTACCGCCAGCACCATTTTCTTCAACCCGCGCGACACCGGGGCGGTGATGCTGGCGGCCATCGCACTCGCAATTATCGCAACGCTGGTACCGCTGCTTCGCCGCCGCGAAGACATCTACGACGAGGAGTAGTAGGGCGGCCCGAAATGTGGTACGGTGCAGGCAGAACCCGAACAAACCTCGCGGGTTGCCGGCCCACCCGGCCGTCGGATCTAGATCCGATCGCGCCGATGTACGACCGACATAGGGAGCTACCCCTTGGGTGATTCCAGCGCGATGACGGCCTTCCGATACGCTCGACGGGCCACGCAACGATCAACCAGGCGACTCCCTCATATCCGGGATTGAGGTGCAGCAGTGAAAACACCAGCGCAAGACGCGCCGTTGGTGTTTCCCTCTGTTGCGTTTCGGCCGGTCCGTCTCCTTGTCATATCGCTGGTACTGACCGCTGCAGCCATAGCGGCCGGAGCTTGGCTCGGATACCTGATGCTCGGCGTGTTCTTCGGCATCGGTCTGCTGATGGGTTTGCTGAACGCCGTCCTGGTGCAGCGGTCGGTTTCGGTGATCACCGCCAAGGCACATCCGCTGAAGAGAAGCATGGCGATGAATTCGGCGACGCGGCTGGCGATCCTTACGGTGATCGGGCTGGCGATCGCATTCGCCTTCCGGCCGGCAGGGCTGGGCGTGGTGTTTGGACTGGCGCTCTTCCAGGTACTGCTGGTGGCAACGACGGCGCTGCCAGTGTGGAAGAAGCTACGCGCCGGAGCCGTGCAGTCCGGTTCGGACGATGAGCGCGCAGAAGGGACGGCACACAGCGATGATTGAGACAATCCTGGCCGACGCCCAAATCCAGGTCGGCGAACACAACACAGCCAAGTGGTTCGGTCTCACAGTCAATACCGACACGGTGCTCTCGACCGCCATCGCCGCGGTCATCGTGATCGCATTGGCGTTCTATCTGCGCGCCAAGGTCACCGCGACGGGCGTGCCCAACGGAGTGCAATTGTTCTTCGAGGCGATCACAATTCAGATGCGTAACCAGATCGAGAGCACGATTGGCATGCGGATCGCACCATTCGTGCTCCCCCTGGCGGTCACCATTTTCGTGTTCATCCTGATTTCTAACTGGCTGGCAGTGCTGCCCCTGCAGGTTAAGGACAAATCTGGCCATCCCACCGAGCTGCTCAAGCCGGCGGCGGCTGACATCAATTACGTGTTGGCGTTGGCGCTCTTCGTGTTCGTCTGCTACCACCTGGCGGGAATCAGCCGCCGCGGCATCGTGGGTCACCCGATCAAGCTGCTCAAGGGACACGTCGCGGCGCTGGCGCCGATCAACATGGTCGAGGAAGTCGCCAAACCGATCTCGCTGTCGCTCCGACTTTTCGGCAATATCTTCGCCGGTGGAATCATGGTGGCGCTGATTGCGCTGTTTCCGCCGTATATCTTGTGGGCGCCCAACGCCATCTGGAAGGCATTCGACTTGTTCGTCGGGTTCATCCAGGCGTTTATCTTCGCGCTGTTGACCATCTTGTACTTCGCTCAGGCGATGGAACTGGAAGAGGAGCACGAATAAAGCGGGCCACAAGCTTGCATGACCTGGGCACTACTACGAGAGCCTGGTAGACCGCTACCAGACATCAAGGAGGATATGGAATGGCAGGATTAGATCCACAAGTTGCGTCCGGCGCCCTCATTGGCGGTGGACTGATCTTGGGCGGCGGCGCGGTTGGTGCTGCGATCGGTGACGGTATCGCCGGTAACGCGCTGATATCCGGCATCGCCCGCCAGCCGGAAGCACAAGGCCGGCTGTTCACACCGTTCTTCATCACCGTCGGCCTTGTGGAGGCGATGTACTTCATCAACCTGGCCTTCATGGCTCTGTTCGTTTTCGCCACCCCGGTCAAGTAATACGCTGAGATGGGGGACATGAGCGCTATCGTCCTGGCCGCCGGCCAGGAAGGTGGAGGCGGCGGCAGCAACTTCCTTCTCCCCAACGGCACGTTCTTCGTCGTGCTGGTCATCTTCCTGATCGTGCTGGGCGTAATCGGCACCTTTGTCGTGCCGCCGATTATGAAAGTGCTGCGCGAGCGCGAGTACATGGTCGCCAAGACACTGGCCGACAACAGGCGATCTAACGAGCAATTCGCTGCCGCGCAGGACGACTACGAGAGAGCGATGTCCGAAGCGCGGGTCGAGGCGTCAAGCATTCGCGACAATGCCCGGGCAGAAGGTCGCAAGATTCTCGAGGACATGCGTGGCCGTGCCGAGGAAGAAGTGCGATCGACACTGCAAGACGCCCGCGACCAACTGAAGCGAGAAGGTGACGCGGTCGCCGAAGAGCTTCGCGCCAGAGTGGAGGCCATGTCGGCCACCCTCGCCAGCCGAATCCTCGCCGTCGACGTTGCTACCGCGCCGGCAACGACAAGCGCGAATCGGTAACGGACGATGTCGACTTTCCTTGGGCAGCTAGCCGGATTCGCCGTCATCGTCTTCGTGGTGTGGCGCTACGTGGTGCCGCCGGTGCGCAGGCTCATGACCGACCGGCAGAACGCTGTCCAGCAGGAACTGGAGGAGGCTGCGGAAGCCGCCAACCGGTTGGAGGAAGCGAGCCAGGCTCATGCCAAAGCTCTGGAAGACGCCAAGGCCCAAGCACGACGGATCACCGAAGAGGCCCGCACCGACGCCGAGCGCCTCGCGGAACAACTGCGGGAACAGGCCGATGCCGAAGTGGAACGCATCAAAGTCCAGGGTGCTCGCCAGGTGGAGTTGCTACGAGCACAGCTGATCCGTCAGCTTCGCCAAGACCTCGGCTACGAGTCGGTACGACGCGCAGAGGAATTGGTGCGCGACCACGTCGCCGACTCGGCACAGCAGTCTGCAACCGTCGACCGTTTCCTGGACGAGCTCGATGCAATGGCCCCGTCCGAGGCGGAGGCCCAATATCCCGTGTTGGCGAAGATGCGTTCCGCGAGCCGGCACGCCCTGACCAGCCTGGCGGAGCGCTTCGGCGAGATAGCCGACGACCTGGACGACAGGGGGCTTTCCACTGTTGCCGAGGAGCTGGCCTCCGTTGCCATGATGCTGAACCGCGAAATTGTCGTGACTCGGTATCTGACCGTGCCGGCCGAGGACGCGGCACCCAGGGTGCGTTTGATCGAGCGGTTGATATCCGGCCAAGTGCAAGATTCCACGCTGGACGTGCTCCGCGCTGCGGTGTCGGAGCGCTGGTCGGCCAGCTCCGATCTGGTCGACGCGATCGAACATGTCGCGCGACAGGCATTGCTCACGCGTGCAGAGCGAGCCGGTCAAGTCGATGAAGTGGAAGACCAGCTGTTCCGATTCAGCCGCATCCTTGACACGCAGCCTCGCCTGGCCATCCTGCTAGGCGACGACACAGCCCCCACCGAAGGTCGAGTCGAGTTGCTGAGCAAGGTGCTCGACAGTGCGAGCGGCAGAGTAAACCCCATCGCGGTTGCGCTGCTGTCTCAGACTATCCAGCTGTTGCGCGGACAACCGGCCGAGGAGGCGGTGCTGCACCTTGCCGAGGTGGCAGTGGCGCGCCGCGGCGAAGTCGTGGCACGCGTCAGCGCGGCGGCCGAAGTCAGCGACGATCAGCGCAGGCGTCTCACCGAAGTGCTGAGCCGCATCTACGGTCATCCGGTTGCGGTGCAGATGCAAATCGACCCCGAACTTCTGGGCGGGCTTCGAATATCTGTGGGTGACGAGGTGATCGACGGTACGCTCTCGGCTCGTCTCGCCACTGCCAAGACCCAGGTACCCGACTGAGTCAGTACAACACGAACCAGGAAGACGAAAAGCCATGGCCGAATTGACAATTTCCCCTGACGACATTCAAGGCGCGATCGAAGAGTACGTCAGCTCCTTCACCTCCGACACCGCACGCGAGGAGGTCGGCACTGTCGTGGATACTGGCGACGGCATCGCGCACATCGAGGGCTTGCCCTCGGTGATGGCCCAAGAGCTGCTCGAGTTCCCCGGCGGCGTTCTAGGCGTGGCGCTCAATCTCGACGAGCACAGGGTCGGCGCGGTGATCCTCGGCGACTACGAGAAAATCGAAGAGGGCCAGCAGGTTAAGCGCACCGGCGAGGTGTTGTCGGTCCCCGTCGGCGACGGGTATTTGGGCCGGGTAGTCAACCCGCTTGGCCAGCCGATCGACGGGCGTGGCGACATCGAAGCCAAAGAGCGCCGCGCTTTGGAGCTCCAGGCTCCCTCGGTGATCAATCGCCAGTCCGTAAAGCAGCCGCTGCAGACCGGGATCAAGGCCATCGACTCGCAGACCCCGATCGGCCGGGGACAGCGCCAGCTGATCATCGGCGACCGCAAGACCGGCAAAACCGCGATCTGTGTGGACACCATTCTTAATCAGCGGAAGAACTGGGAGAGCGGTGACGAGGAGCTCCAGGTTCGCTGCGTCTACGTGGCCATCGGCCAGAAGGGCACCACGATTGCCGCCGTTCACCAGGACCTCGAAGAAGGTGGCGCGATGGACTACACCACGATCGTGGCGGCGCCCGCAGCGGAATCGGCCGGCTTCAAATGGCTTGCACCCTATACCGGTTCGGCGATCGGCCAGCACTGGATGTATGAGGGCAAGGACGTGCTGATCGTGTTCGACGACCTCAGCAAGCATGCCGATGCATACCGTGCAATGTCGCTGCTGCTGCGGCGGCCACCAGGCCGCGAAGCTTATCCGGGTGACGTGTTCTACCTGCACTCGCGCCTGCTCGAACGCTGCGCCAAGCTGTCCGACGATCTTGGCGGCGGCTCTTTGACCGGGTTACCAATTGTCGAGACCAAGGCAAACGACATCTCGGCTTATATCCCGACCAACGTCATTTCGATCACCGACGGGCAGTGCTTCTTGGAGACCGACCTGTTCAATCAGGGTGTGCGCCCGGCGATTAACGTCGGGATGTCGGTGTCCCGGGTGGGTGGCGCTGCGCAGATCAAGGCGATGAAGGACGTGGCCGGATCGCTGCGCCTTGATCTGTCGCAGTACCGCGAGTTGGAGTCGTTCGCCTCGTTCGCGTCCGACTTAGACGAGGGCACGCAGAAGCAGCTGAACCGTGGTGAGCGACTGGTGGAATTGCTCAAACAGCCGCAAAACCAGCCGATGCCGGTTGAGGAGCAGGTGATCTCGATCTTCCTGGGCACCGGCGGTCATCTGGACTCGGTGCCTGTGGAAGACATCAACCGATTCGAAGCCGAATTTCTCGACCACGTTCGCTCCTCTGAGGAGGGGATCTTGAAGGAGATCCGCGAATCGCAGGAGTTCAGCGATGAGCTAGCGGACAAGGTCACCGAGGTGGTCAACCAGTTCAAGAAGGGCTTTGCGGCCACCGGTGGCGGATCGGTCGTGCCCGACGAGCACGTCGAGGCCCTGGATGAGGAACAGCTGGGCAAGGAATCGGTGCAGGTCCACAAGCCCGCACCGAAGAAGGAAAAGAAGAAGTAGCCGAGGATGGGTGCCACACTTCGTCAGTTACGCGGACGGATCCGCTCAGCCGGGTCGATCAAAAAAATAACCAAGGCCCAGGAAATGATCGCGACGTCGCGTATCGGCAAGGCGCAGTCCCGACTCCAGGCGGCCCGACCCTATGCCACTGAGATCACCCGGATGCTCACCACCCTGGGCAACGAAGCCGCGCTCGACCATCCACTGCTCGTGGAGCGTGCAGAGCCCAAACAGGCCGGCGTGCTCGTCGTGTCGTCTGATCGTGGCCTTTGCGGCGCGTACAACTCGAGCATCTTCCGTCGCAGCGAACAGCTTTTCTCGCTGCTGCGGGAGGAAGGCAAGACGCCGGTGCTGTACACCATCGGCCGTAAAGCAGAGACCCACTTCTCATTCCGCAATTGGGACATCACCGAGTCGTGGACCGGCTTTTCCGAGCAACCCAAATACGAGAACGCCGCGGAGGTCGCCTCGACGCTGGTCGCCGCCTTTATGGCCGGTACTCCCGAAGCCGGCGACGAACAGGACCCCGATGCCGTCAGCGTCGATGAACTGCACATCGTCTACACCGAGTTCAAGACGATGATGTCGCAGTCGGCCGAGGCACGCAGGATGGCCCCGATGGAAATAGAGTACGTTGGCGAGGAAACCGGCGTGCGTACACTGTATTCGTTCGAGCCGGATGCCACCACGCTGTTTGAATCGTTGCTGCCGCGGTATCTGACCACCCGCATTTATGTCGCGTTGCTGGAATCCGCGGCATCGGAACTGTCGGCACGTCAGCGGGCGATGAAGTCGGCCACCGACAATGCCGAGGACCTCATCAAGGAGCTCACTCTCGAGGCGAATCGCCAGCGGCAGGCCGAGATTACTCAGGAGATCAGCGAAATCGTCGGTGGTGCAAACGCGCTCGCCGAGGCTTCTACTTAAAAGCCCGACTAGGAAGCGAAAGACATGGCTGCTACCACAAAAAAGTCTGAAGACACCAAAAGCAAGGACACCAACGGCCGCAACGGCAAAAGCAAAGACACGAACGGGCGCGTGGTACGGGTCACCGGGCCCGTGGTCGACGTCGAATTCCCCCGCGGTGCCATACCGGACCTCTTCAACGCCCTGCACACGAAGGTTACATTTGAGGCGCTGAAGAAAACGTTGACGTTAGAGGTCGCGCAGCACTTGGGTGACAACCTGGTGCGCGCCATATCGATGCAGCCCACCGACGGCTTGGTGCGCGGCGTCGAGGTGATCGACACCGGCGAGTCGATCTCGGTCCCGGTTGGTGAAGGTGTCAAGGGCCACGTGTTCAACACACTCGGCGATTGCCTCGACGAGGAGGGCTACGGAAAAGATTTCGACCGCTGGCCCATCCACCGCAAGCCGCCGACATTCGAGGAGCTGGAACCTCGCACGGAAATGTTGGAGACCGGGCTGAAGGTG
This sequence comes from uncultured Mycobacterium sp., assembly GCF_964249325.1. Taxonomy (NCBI): domain Bacteria; kingdom Bacillati; phylum Actinomycetota; class Actinomycetes; order Mycobacteriales; family Mycobacteriaceae; genus Mycobacterium; species uncultured Mycobacterium sp. The sequence goes on from NZ_CAXUCH010000023.1 coordinate 28,500, forward strand.
ATCGACCTGCTGACGCCTTATGTGCGGGGCGGCAAGATCGCGCTGTTCGGTGGTGCCGGCGTGGGTAAGACGGTGCTGATCCAGGAGATGATCAACCGCATCGCCCGCAACTTCGGTGGCACCTCGGTGTTCGCGGGCGTAGGTGAGCGCACCCGCGAGGGCAACGACCTGTGGGTCGAGCTCAAGGAAGCCGACGTTCTCAAGGACACCGCGCTGGTGTTCGGCCAGATGGATGAGCCGCCTGGCACCCGTATGCGGGTCGGGCTATCGGCGCTGACGATGGCGGAGTGGTTCCGCGACGAGCAGGAGCAGGACGTACTGCTGTTCATCGACAACATCTTCCGGTTCACCCAGGCGGGCTCGGAAGTGTCGACGCTGCTCGGTCGGATGCCGTCAGCAGTGGGATACCAGCCCACGCTGGCCGACGAGATGGGCGAGCTGCAGGAGCGCATCACATCCACGCGGGGCCGCTCGATCACCTCGATGCAGGCGGTCTATGTGCCTGCAGATGACTACACTGACCCCGCCCCGGCGACCACCTTCGCGCACCTGGACGCCACCACGGAACTCAGCCGCGACGTGTTCTCCAAGGGCATCTTCCCCGCAGTGGACCCGCTGGCATCCAGCTCGACCATCCTCGACGCCGATGTGGTGGGTGACGAGCACTACCGCGTTGCGCAAGAGGTCATTCGAATTCTGCAGCGGTACAAGGACCTTCAGGACATCATCGCGATCCTCGGTATCGATGAGCTCTCCGAGGAAGACAAGCAGCAGGTGAACCGGGCGCGGCGCATCGAGCGGTTCCTCTCGCAGAACATGATGGCGGCCGAGCAGTTCACCGGTCGGCCGGGTTCGACTGTGCCAGTGAAGGAGACCATCGAGGCTTTCGACAAGCTGACGAAGGGCGAGTTCGACCATGTGCCCGAGCAAGCCTTTTTCTTGATCGGCGGCTTAGACGATTTGGCGAAGAAAGCCCAGGAACACGGCGTCAAACTCGAAGGCAACGGCAAGAAGAACGGTAAATCCAAGAAAGACGAGGACCAGAAGAAAGAGGACAAGGACGAGAAGGCTGACGAGGGCGAGGACGCCGAAGCCAAGAAAGACAACGGTGGTGACGGGGAAGCCAAAGACGGCGAGTAGCCAACCGTGATCGACTCGATGCAGATCGTTGCTTTCCGTCAAGTGCGAGAGGTGATGTGACATGGCCGAAATGAACGTCGACATCGTCGACGTCGACCGAAAGATGTGGTCGGGCGAGGCAACATTTATCTTCACCCGCACCACTGTCGGTGAGATCGGCATTCTGCCAAGGCATATCCCCCTCGTAGCGCAACTGGTCGACGATTCCATGGTGCGTGTCGAACGCGAGGGTGAAGACGACCTGCGCATCGCCACGCACGGTGGATTTTTGTCGGTGACCGAGGAAGGCGTCACCATTCTCGCCGAATCCGCCGAATTCGCGTCAGAGATCGACGAGGCGACCGCCAGGCATGACGCTCAATCCGGCGACCCGCGAATCGCCGCGCAGGGGCGGGCCAGGTTGCGCGCCTTGGGCGTGCTCGACTAGCGGGGCGCGGCGATGAGCGCGCCCATGATCATCATGGTCGCGCTGGTCTGCGTGCTCTTTCTGGTTGTCGTCGCGCTCAGTTACCGGCTTTGGAATCTGCGCCAGGGCGGGACGGCGGCGATCCTGCGTGACACGCCCGCCGTCGGCGGTCACGGCTGGCGGCATGGCGTGGTCCGGTACCGGGGTGGTGAAGCCGTGTTCTACCGGCTCTCTAGCGTGCGGTGGTGGCCCGATCGCCGACTCAGCAGGCGAGGCGTCGAAATCATTTCGCGCCGCTCACCGCGCGGCGACGAACTCGATATCATGACCGACGAGATTGTCGTGCTGGAATTACGTGACTCCACCCAGGATCGCAGGTGGGGTTACGAAATCGCCCTTGACCGAGGCGCTTTGACCGCGTTCTTGTCTTGGCTGGAATCTCGCCCGTCACCCAGAGCGCGTCGGCGCACCGTGTGAGACGTGCGGAACCTAAGTGCGACTTTAAATCTCGGGCTCTCCAGCCTGCCCGCCCCCTGGTTGCCAGAGCACGTCACCGTTTCGGTTGGCAAGCCGTGACAGGATGAACAACAGATCGGAGAGCCGGTTCAAATACTTCGCCGGCCGGACGCTGACCCCCGAGGGATAGGCGTCCACCGCTGCCCAGGCAGACCGCTCGGCACGACGCACCACGGTACGCGCCACGTGCAGCAGCGCCGACAGCGCTGAACCGCCAGGCAGCACAAAAGAATTCAATGGCGGCAGGGTTGCGTTGTACTTGTCGCACCACCGCTCCAGCCGGTCGACATAGGGCTGGGTGATTCGCAGCGGCGGATGCTCGGGATGCTCCACCACGGGAGTCGAGAGATCTGCGCCGGCATCAAACAGGTCGTTTTGGATCTGCCTGAGCACACCAGTTATTTCCTCGTCGGGCCGGCCCAGCGCGATCGCGACACCGATAGCGGCGTTAGCTTCGTCGCAGTCGGCATACGCCACCAACCGGGCATCGTTCTTTGAGACCCGCGAGAAATCGCTCAAGCCGGTTGTACCGTCGTCGCCGGTGCGGGTATAGATGCGGGTCAGATGAACTGCCATACTCAAACCGTACCGTTCTGAGCGGCTGGGCTGCCTGACAGGCGGGTACCGCCTCACTAAACTAACCCGCGTGGGCGAGCGTTTCGTGGTGACCGGCGGGAACCGGTTGTCGGGCGAAGTTGCTGTTGGGGGCGCCAAGAATAGCGTGCTTAAGCTGATGGCGGCGGCACTTTTGGCCGAAGGCACCAGCACAATCACCAACTGTCCCGACATCCTTGATGTGCCTTTGATGGCCGAGGTATTGCGGGGCCTGGGCGCGACGGTGGAGCTATCAGGTGCAACGGTGCGGATCACTTCCCCGGACGAACTCAAGTACGACGCGGATTTTGCGGCGGTACGGCAGTTTCGGGCGTCGGTGTGCGTGCTGGGGCCGTTGGTGGGCCGGTGCAAGCGCGCCAAAGTTGCCCTTCCGGGCGGTGACGCCATCGGGTCGCGGCCGCTGGACATGCATCAGGCGGGTCTGCGGCAGCTGGGCGCCGACTGCAACATCGAGCATGGGTGTGTTGTGGCACAGGCAGAAACGTTGCGGGGGGCGGAAATTCAGTTGGAGTTTCCCTCGGTGGGCGCCACCGAGAACATCCTGATGGCTGCGGTGCTGGCCGAAGGTGTCACCATCATCCACAATGCTGCGCGCGAACCCGACGTGGTCGACCTGTGCACCATGTTGAACGAAATGGGCGCGCAGGTGGAGGGCGCGGGTTCGCCGACGATGACAATCACCGGTGTGCCGCGGCTATATCCCACCGAGCACCGGGTGATCGGCGATCGCATCGTGGCCGCCACGTGGGGGATCGCGGCGGCGATGACTCGCGGCGACATCACAGTGACCGGTGTCGATCCGGCACATCTGCAAGTGGTGCTGCACAAGCTGTATGACGCGGGCGCCACGGTCACGCAAACTGACAACAGCTTCCGGGTGGTGCAATACGAACGCCCGAAGGCGGTCAATGTCGCAACGTTGCCGTTCCCCGGCTTCCCGACCGATCTGCAGCCGATGGCCATCGCTTTGGCCTCCATCGCCGACGGAACGTCGATGATCACCGAGAATGTGTTCGAGGCGCGGTTTCGGTTCGTCGAAGAGATGATCCGGCTGGGTGCCGACGCTCGCACGGACGGACACCATGCGGTGGTGCGAGGCCTCCCGCAACTCTCCAGCGCGCCGGTATGGTGTTCGGACATCCGCGCCGGGGCCGGCCTAGTGCTGGCCGGACTGGTGGCCGATGGCGACACCGAGGTCCACGATGTCTTCCACATTGATCGCGGCTATCCCTTGTTCGTGGAAAACCTCGTCAGTCTCGGCGCAGAGATCGAACGCGTAGAATAGGCACTTCACAACCCGAGTCGGTTGAGGAAACAGAACGACCTGGCCGAGTTGACGGGTACTCTGCCGCGGAGTATAGTAGCAGGGTTGCCTGTTGGTGGGTGTTGTTTGAGAACTCAATAGTGTGTTTGGTGGTTTTGTTTGTTGTTGTTTTT